>JAFGLX010000143.1 GCA_016927795.1 Candidatus Omnitrophota bacterium | reverse complement strand
TCACCTACCATTATTATATCCGGATCCTGCCTTAGAAACGTTCTTAGCCCGCGCGCGAAATCAAGCCCGATTTGGGGCATGGCCTGTACCTGGTTAACACCGTCTATTCTGTACTCAACCGGGTCTTCTATCGTTATAACGTTTTTCTGCGGGGATTTTATCTTGCTAAGAATGCAATAAAGCGTGGTGGTCTTGCCGCTGCCGGTCGGACCAGTAAGAAATATGAGCCCGTGCGGCTTGACTATGTTCCGTGAAACTTTTTCCAGGTCTGATTCGCTTAGGCCTATGCCGGAAAGGTCAAAATTAAGCTGCTCTTTATCAAGGACCCTTATAGCCATTTTCTCGCCGTAAATAGTGGGTATTGTGGAAACGCGAAAGTCCACATTCCTGTTGTCAACCTTCGTCATGAACCCGCCGTCCTGAGGTAGCCTTTTCTCCGCTATGTCAAGCCTGGAAAGAATCTTTACCCTGGAGACCATGGGAGCGGCCATGTCCTTCGGCGGCGATTCCTTCTCGTATAAAATGCCGTTTATCCTGAACCTTATTAACACGCCACTTTCGCGCGGTTCTATATGGATGTCGCTTGCCCTTTCCCTCACAGCCTGCTGCACAAGACGGTTTACCATTCTTATAACCGGCGCCTCGGCCGCTTTCGACTTCAGTTCGTCCAGGCTCTCCGTTTTATCCTCCGCTATCCATCTAGACGTAAGGCCCGTGCTCTCGGTATCAAATGCCCCTTTGTGCAAATACAGCCTGTCTATGCCATTTAAAATATCGGTCTTGGTGGCGCAATGAATGACAAGGTCGGAACCTGTCATTTTTTTAATGTTATCTATAACGACAAAATTCAGCGGATCCCACATGGCTATAGACAAATACTGGGGTGTCTTTGAGAGGGGCAGCACGAAATTATTCCTGGCGAATTTCTCATCTATAAGCTTATCCAGATTCTGGTCAAACTTTATGTCCAGTGAGCCATCCGTAAAGGAAAGGTACCGGAGAGTAAGCTTTTTGCTTAGCGAAAGGGACAGGCCTTCCTCCGAGAGATATCCCAGCTCTATCAAGAGCTCACCAAGAGGCTTTTGCCCTTTACTCTTCTCCTGAAGGCTTAAAGCCTCGCTAAGCTGTTCCTTAGTGACAAGCCCGCTTTCAATAAGAATCTCGCCCAATCTTTTCCGTGTAATAGGCATGGATATCTTACCTCTTTTCTTTGCTGTATTTTTGCATCGCTTCTTTTATAGTTTCTTCGCGCTTTATTATTTCCGGCGGCATAACGAGCGCGTCACCTCTTTTTTTAACTATATGGGGGGTTATAAATATAAGAAGCTCGGTATCCTCTATCTTTTTGTAGGACGATTTAAAAGGCTCCCCCAAAATTGGTATATCGCCGAGGAACGGCACCTTCCTCATTGTCTTGTAATTGTTGGTTTTGATAAGGCCTCCTATAACTACGGTATCCCCGTCTTTTACGAGAACGGTGCTCCTTGCGCTCCTTACCTGCGGGTCAAGAAAAGTGGTGCTGAAAAATTCGGAGGTTTGAGCTCTTATTACCGAAGGTTCCAGATACATGAAAATCTCATTTTTCGGATTGACCTGGGGGGTAACCTTAAGTATAACGCCTGTTTTTACGCGTTCGGCCTTGCTAAGCACGTCTCCGGTCTGTGAAATCGTAGTACTTTCCGTGCCTATTGCGGTATTGGCCGACACTTCTATAACTGCCGGCTCATTGTTTAGCGTAAGGATTTTCGGGCGCGACAGATACTTGGTATCCTGGTCCTGTATAATCAGTTTCAATATTATTTCCATATCGCCGGCCGTAATGGTCCCGTAATTAAAGAGAGCCGCGTTCGCCATAAGGCTCGTGCCGAACGCATCTTTTATGAAATTTTCGGTTAAAAACGGCCATGCGGTGGGGATCTGCAGTCTCTGTGACTCGTCGGAACCGCTTTTAATACCATATTTGACGGACCACGTCTCCGTCAGCGAGCCGTACTCTATCCCCACCCTTTTCAGGGCTTCGGTTGTGGTTTCCAGCAATTCCGCCTGAATAAGAACCTGCGGCGGTTCGATGTCCAGTTCCTTTATTATCTTCTCGATTATCTCAAAGCGTTCCGGAATTTCCGTTATAATAAGACTGTTTGTCCTTTTATCGGCCACAATCTTCCCGTGCTTGGACATAAGACTCTTTATAACGTCTATTATGTTCTCGGCCACCTTTTCTCCGGGGGCGCTTTCTTTAGGTCCTGCGGGAAGCGCCGGCGGCGCTCCGAAAGACGACTCGGGACTCTCCGAAGAGGCGCCTTCGCTGAATACAGAAAAAGACGAAGAGGTAGCGGCAAAACCCTCTTCCTCATACGCCTGTGTGAGCGTGTATACCTGTATGTAGTTCAATTTTATCGTTTTCGTAATAGTCTCTACAACCCCGTCTCCGGAAGGTTTTATCAGGTAAATGTCCGCGCCTTGTTTTTCATAAGTCAGGCCGTTGGCTTTTAAAATAGACGAAAGCGCTTCGTCTATTGACACATCACTCAAATAGACGGTTACCGTTTTGTTCTCGATTACATTGCTCGCTATAAAATTTGCGCCGGTCTGTCTTGAAAATACCTTAAGGACGTCTTTTAGCATCGCGTTCTCAAAATCCACCGACACCCGTCTTACGGGGCCCGAAGAGAGGCCTCCCGCGCTCTTATTCTCCGATATACCGGTAAGTTCCTGTGTATAGCTTGCCGGTATATAAGCCGATAAGCTTAAAAGAATAAGAAGAACGCATATTCTTGTCTTCATGTCATCTCACCTCTTCATTCTAAGTATTATTTTCGTGCCGTTTTCCAGGACCGTGACTTCGTCCTCGGTTATGTACAAGACCCTTACATTTCCGTATGTCTCTCCCTCAGCAAGCACTTCTCCGGAAATTATCGCGAGCTTCTCCCCGTCACCCCATATTATACCTTCGAGCGTAAGTTTCTCGACGCCTTCTCCCGTTTCTCCCTGCCCGGTACCGGGAAATTTCAAAAGGCCCTCCTCCTCAAGCGCCACGACCTCCGACGGTTTCATCAAAGGATTCCTGCCGGTATCTCCTTTATAAAGTATTTTTTTACCGACGGTCTCGGTCATCAGGGCCTCTTCGTTTTCTCCTATATTGAGCGCCATCTCAAGGGCTTTTTCGGCGGGAGCCGTATTCTCTTCCATCTTTTTTTTAGTCAGTATAAGGTTAACTATAAATACTGCCGCGAGTACTCCCACGGCGGCTTTCTGTATTAAAATTTTTCTGTCGGATTTCATTTTTCTGCGTAAAATCCCGTCACAACCAGTTTGAACGTAGCTATAGACTCGGCGCTGCCTACGGTTTCCGTGTTTTTGGGAAGCTCCTTCCGCTGTTGGTAAGGGCGCTTTTCGTTAACGGTATTTTGTGAGGCGCGTCGACGGAAAGCCTCCGGACCGACTGGGACACCCTCCCGCAGCATGTCCGCCTCCATCATGGGAAGCAACCCCTCGTTTCCCGCTCTATTCTGCATAAAGGGCGGCCTTTCACTTATGACAGGCAAGGCCCGCTGCGCAGAAAAATCTCTTCTAAAAGTCCTTTTTCCACCCGTTCCGTATTCATATCCTTTCCCTAAATTAAATTCCTCTATAAAAAGGTAGTTTCGGCTGTTTTCAAGGTCGCTTATGAAATATCCGAGATTATCGTAGGGAGCTTCCCCTTCCACGTTAATGCTGATCTTCCTGTATCCGGACATATGCGTCGTTTCAAGAGGCCTAACAAGCGTAAGCGCCACGGACCTGGCTTTTGCCGCTTCTGTTACTATCTCTATCAGAAGGTGCGTGTTGTTTTCCATGCAGAATCCCGAATTGAATTTATCCGTATATTTCGTATAGGCGGATATCGCCTTAAGGGTATTCAGGTTTTTTTCCATGACGTTTATGGTATTGCGTAATCCGTAAAATACGCCCATGTCGTGCCTTGCAAGCAGAAAATACGCAAAGACAGCCAGGGCCGAAAATACGATTATGTACGCCCGTTTTATTTTGTCCTTTAAAATATTTTTCAGCTCGTTTATTTCCATTCCCGTGTTTTAGTAAGGGGTTACGTCAATATAATTTCGAATTCCGTAATTTCTTTGTCAGAAAGTTCTTTTTTCTTGAGTGAAATGAGTTTTACGTCCTTGAATCCCTTCATCATTTTACTGTCATTTTTTATGCTTTCTATGATGTCGTTGATTTCGGAAGCACCTGTGCCCGCCTGGACATATACGGCTCCCTTTATGGTAAGGCTGCCCGCCCGTTTTTTCTGTATAAAATTGCGGAGATTCACGGAGGTAATCCAGGCGTTGGGCGGCATGTCCCGGCCGAGCCGGTTAAGCTTTTCGGTCACGTAAATTTTGTCCGAAAGCGCACTGTACACGAAAACCGCCCGTTCCTCCATGAACTTTTTATAGCGGGCTATATCTTCCTCCGGCGAACCGGCGTTTACGACCGTTGAGATATTAAAGTGTTTTTTGACGTTCCTGTCTATATTTTTGATTTTTACGTTCTGCGCCAGGTTTACGGCCGCCAGAAAAATATGCAACCCCAGAATGGCGCACAGAAAAATCCCGGCCCTCGCGACCATGGGTTTGTAGGAGGCTATGTCATTCTCCACTATCGCGCGGGGCGCCAGATTCAATGTCGGCCTATGAACGGCGTCGTAAGCCAGGGAAAGTGCCGGCATGTACCTGTCGTAATCATCCGTGCTTTCAAAATCAAATCTTGAAAATTTCAGCCTCTCTACGGGCATTTCCAGGTCTTCTTGCATTTTTTTCTCGGTTTCGTTAAATGAAAAACCGGAGATGAAAATCTTCTCTATATCTTTTTTCGCCTCTTTTTTAACGTACTCGATGGCGCCGAGCACGTCCTGCTGTATCGCGCCCCAGAGGTCCGTGACGGAAGGGTAGCGCAGTTCTGTTGTCTTGAACTCATCCTCGCCGGAGACAATGTTTATATCCCTGAAAAAATACGGCGCCTGTCCGACGATGCCTGTTATTACTATTTTATTCGAAGGTTCGTAATGAACGGATATGTAAGCCTTTTCCTTTTCTATATGGGCTTCCCGGCAAAGTATATTGGCTATAATTCCGGGGGTAGGTTCGATAATCGAGGCTATAATATTTTTTCCTTTGAAATATTCGACTATATGATCTATATTTTTCGTCTCCACGGCCACAAAAAGTATTTCCTGAAGGTCTTTCCGCTTACCGCATTTTTCAAATCCGAATACAAGGCTCTCCATGGGGTAAGGAACGTACTTTTGCGCTTCAAAAACTATAACTTTTTTAAGCTCCGATTCGGGCACTTTTTTGAATGAGAAGCGGCGCAACAGCAAAAACCTGTCCATCACGTTAAGCGCTACTTTTTCGGGCCTGGCTTCCTTAAAAGCCATGCTCAAGGCCTTCTCTACTTCGGCCCAGGTCTCGGCATCCTCCATGTCTTTTATGTCTTTTAAAATCGGGTATCGCTGGAGAAACGCGATGCGGACGCCCTTAAAAGTTGCCTCCGCTTTCACGATGTCCACAAAATCCGCGCTCATGTAAATCGCGGTGTTTGCAAATAATTTAGCCGGCAGTTTATTTATTTCCATTTTGATTGTCTTAAAGCCATCTTACGGGCTAAGAACCCAATGTCAAAACTTTACCGTGTAACCTCTTCTTATCGCGTCTTTAGGGTGCTCGTAAAGCGGTTTCGCTACGGCCACGTCATAACCCACTCTTTCCACTTCGATTTCACCCACCATTCTGCTGCCCCTGAAAACAAAAAGCGTATCACCCTCCTTTATGCCGCAGTTTTCTCCGGCGTTTATCACCACAAAGCCGTATTCTTTGTTCACATCCAGCACTTTTATCCTGACTTTCGCATATCTGGATTCGACCGTTATGGGCTCGAGTTTAACGTCGGTTGCGGCTGCATTTTTATAACGCTTCCCTCTTCCGAAAGATACGCTTAATTTTTCCCTGAGACGGGTATTTTCTTCCTCGTATTTGGCGATTTCATTCTCAAGTTCGCTGATTCTTTTATTTTTTAAGTTTATAGCATCCGACAGGCTAATGGACTCCTCTTTTCTTTTCTCCATTTCCCCGTTAAGTTCCTTTATGTCCGTTTCGTAATTTTCTATCGCGGCCTGGAGCGCGGTTTTTTCCTCGTTGGAAGAAGCAAGTTCCGCTTCGAGAGTCTTCTTTAAATCATAAGAGGCGATAAGCTTCTTCGAGAGGCTCATCCTCTCTTTTGTCATCTGGGCTATCTGTTCGGTCACGTTCGCGTTCAATTCGCGCAGGTACCATGCCATGAAAGCAAGCGCGCATAACGCGATAATGGTAATAATCCGCCATATATTTACTTTCATACGCCACTCCCTTTTTTCTCTTTCTCCATATTTATGTCATGCAAAACGCTTATGAAGATTTCGGTAAGCTTAGGGTCCAGTTTTGTCCCCTCATAGCTTCTAAGCATCTTTATGGCTTCAGCCTGTGATGAGGCGCTTCTGTAAGGCCTGTCGGTAGTAAGGGCATCGTATATATCCGCTATGGTAAGTATGCGCGAGGTTAACGGTATTTCTTCCCCGCGCAGCCCGTCCGGGTAACCGCTTCCGTCATAGTTTTCGTGGTGATACCTTACAAGTTCGCTTAATTTCGACATAGAGCGAAGCGGCTTCAGTATGTTCTCTCCTATGACAGAGTGGTTTTTCATTATATCATACTCCTCGGGCGTGTACTTTCCCTCTTTTTTCAGTATTTCATCCCTTATACCCAATTTCCCGAGGTCATGCAGGATTGCGCCTCCGGTTAAAAGCCTTTTGGTTTCTCTGTTCAAGTTCAATTTGTCGGCGACTTTTCCGACATACTCGGAAACCCTCTCGAGATGTCCCGCGCTGTAGGCGTCTTTCGCTTCTACCGCGCGCGAAAGCGTAAGGAGCGTCTGGTAATAAGTTTCTTCGAGGTTTTTCGTCAATTCGAAATTTTTCACGGCGGTGGCGAGTTGCCTTGCCAGATTCTCCAGAAGAAAGAGATCCTCTGTTTCTATCTTCTGGGTATTCTTGAGGTCACATACGCCCAAAACGCCCATAACCTTCTTTTTTTCCAACACAGGAACGCACAAGATACTGTTATAGGAGAGAATTTCCTCTTCGGGCGGGATGTTTATTATCTGTGAACCGCCTTTTTTTATAACCATGGGCTTTACGCCTTTTATGGCAAAACCTATGACGCCTTTATTGTCCGGAAGCTGCATGTTTTCCGTCAGGTTCTTCTGCGGCCCCGAATACGCCACAAGATGCATATATTCGCTTTCCGGGTCGTATAACGTCAAAAATCCGGCTTCAGCCGCAAGCACTTTCCTCATGGTTTGCACTATAAGCCTGAAAAGCACTTCTATCTTGCCCGCGGACGTTATGGCGTATCCTATTTTCTGGAAAAGTTCCCTTGTCAGGCTGCGGGAAATTTCTAAATCGCTTATTTTATTCTCGAGGTCTCTGGTCAATCTGTTAAAGGCCACAGCCAGGTCCTGAAGATCGTCCTTCTGAAAGTTCCCGATTTCAGCTCCGGCCTGCTCCCGGTAAATATTCTTCACCTTTTTGGTAAGGTTCGTTATGGATTCTATTATCCGTTTGATTATTACACCGCCCGCGATACCCGAGGCCAGCATCCAGAAAATTATAATACCGACATATACAGGCGGGAATCCTGAGTTCCCTCCGCGGGAAAGGGCAAGTATAAGGTAGACGGCAAGGAAAAAAGGTATCGCGAACATAAAGACAAAAGCGGTGACAAACTTAAGGTATAAATTCCTGTCTTTTGCCTGTAACCTGCCTAAACTTTCGTCTGTCATTCTGTTTCCTTTTCTGAAATTACAGTTTCCCCAAAAACTATATCACATCAGCCCGTAAAAGGAAAGCATAGATTTAGCCGCGCTTCATTCTGCTTATGTATAATGGATATGGAATACCATGTACATTATATCAGGCTTATATACTGATACTGCGCCATGTTATTGTAGCGATTATAGTAATCTCCCTGATCATTTAATCCCCTGCGGGGAGGGAGCCTTAACCTTTGGATATAGAAGGCTCCTCTCGCTGTAATCTTTCCAAATAATCTCCGTGATCATTTTAAAAATACATACGCAATTGACCGTACTATGCTAACTCGTTACATCCAGTCTGAAAAGTAAAAAGTCGCTGCTATATACAGATGCTCGCTTTTGCGCTCTTTTCTCGGAAACGCCTCTTCCCATTCAACAATAACATCAACACGCCTTGCCACCAGCGCCCCGTATGAGGAAAGACCTGCTGTGTCGCCGTATTTTTCCGATACGGAAATATCTTCTACTTGGTATCTTAAGGTACCTTTCAAATGAAGTTTAAAATAGCTGTCCGCTAACTGGCAAATTTCGGGGTCCGTATCCTCATTATGGTTCCCCAGTGAAAAAGCCGGGGTCTCATACATGATATAGTACGGATCCCAGTTGCCCCATCCCCAGTCAAGAGCCGGTTCACTGGCTAATCTCAGTAACTTGTCCGCCAGAGACGCAGCGTAATTTACGGCTTCGGCTCTGTGTGAGCTGTGAAGAAGAAGCGTTCCTTCCATCATGTAAACACCGGCCAGGCCCCCTCCTACTATCGTAAGTATCAAAGCGGCTATAAGCGTTTCGAATAAAGTAAATCCCTTTCTTTTTGACTTCACGTTAGCTATTTCCATTTTATGATAGGCAGTTCGTCATAGTACCAATAGGCAGTGTAACGCCTGCCATATAGAAATGTTCGGTCATCATACCACTCGCAGGTAAATGATTTCGTGACGTTTTTTATATTGACTGTAACGGTGGTTCTTACGGCACGTTCTATGGATTCGTTTTTAACCACGATTGTTTCCCCTCCGGTATCCGCAAGTGAGAATTCTAAATCGGGGGGGAGATAAGACGAAAAATAAAACCACCAATAATTTACCGCGTTATAAAAGCGCAATATGTTATGAGCCGAATAGGCGCTATAATAGGCTTTTTGCGAATTAATATGTTCGGCGATAATCTGGGTTCTGTAATATACGGAAAGGGAATATGCCGCCGCCATAAGTGAAAGCGTAGCCGAGACAACCAGCGCCAGCGTTATAATAAAACCTTTGCGGCGTTTCACCGTATCTTGCCCCTTTGCCGGGCATTTATGGCTGTGGCTACCAGGAGCCATACGCGCCTCCGTAAGCGCCAACCTGGGTGCCGTCATCACCGGTCTTCCAGTTTGGGTCCGTTAAGTGATAATCGTGTCCGGAGAGGTTCTGAAAAGGCGGACTGCCCGTATATGAATTGGTCCCCCCCAGATCAAGGCCCTTTAATACAGAATACGAAACACGCCCGGGCGGTATGTCGCCGATGGGATTATTAGTCCATATTATGCAATTTTTTATGCTGATTCCGTCCGCGCCGCCATATTGAGCGTTAATGGATGCATTCACCAACGTATTGTTCACAACCTTAACATTAGAAATCGTCATCGGATTAGTATACAGGTAGTAGTAACGCGTTCTTGCCGTAAGAATTCCGCCGCTGTCATACATTATATTGTTTTCGATAAGGGCATTATTTTTGTACTCTACCCCTTCGGTTGATATATATCCGCCATATAACGTTATATCGCGGCAACTGTTGCTATGCATTACATTATTTCTTATTGTGACGTCTTTTGAATTTTGGATAAATATGCCCGTTGGGTTATCATAATAGCCGTATCCATAATAACGGCTCTTCCTTGTGTTAGATATATCGTTGTTACAGATAAGAACGGGCGCAACGGTCCCTATCTGTAGCCCATAATATGCCGCGCCTTGCCCGTCAATAATGTTATCCCTTATGGTAACCCGGCTGTTGATATTAGGATAAGTGCCATAGTAAGAGTAAGTTCCTCCGATAACCGTTATACCAAATCCCCCATAAGGGACACTCTCCGGATTGCCTATCAATATTTCATTCCCGTAAATCTCGTATTCGCTGAATCCGGCGTAATCATCTCTGCCAAAGTGCAACTCGAGCACAATCGCTGTTTCCGAACCCTGAAAACTGTTTCCATATACTTTTACAATACTTGTTGTGGCGCTGCGTGGCACGTGGCCCGTAATGTCTATGGCTTCTTCGATATTCTTGAAGATATTGTTAGATATTTGCGTATTCGCTTTGTTATACCCGCAACCCATGTAAATCGCGTTTCCGCCTCCCTCGAATAAGTTTTTATCTATTAAAACTTCCGCCTGCTCCCCTTCTCCCCACGAATATGCGGTAAGAGATATAGACCCGCCGTTATTGATAAAAGTGCTGTTTTTAACAATAAGGCTGTTGATATAATGAAAATACATAGAGCTTGACATGTCATGTATATTGCTGTTTAAAATGGTAACGATACGCGGAGCATCCATTTCGTCGCCGTAAGTTACATATATTCCTTCTCTCCCCGACCAGGAGATGTCCGCGTTTATAAAATCAATGTTTTCCTGGTCATTGGCTATCACGAAACGTCCCCATCTATGATCGTCATCCTGGATAATGGCGGTAATCGCGGCATTCTCGATTTTAAAATCGCCCCTCAGGTAAAATGTGACATCACCGCCCAGTTTCAAAGTGCTGCCCGGGGCCAGGGTCAGGCTTGTATCGGGGGAAAAATAAGTATTATTTCTTATCTCAAGCTCGCCTACGATGGAAGTGTCGCCCGATAAAACCAATATCTCCTCCGGAAAAGTGGAATCGCTGCAGGCCGCCTCGGCCGCCTCGGATAAGGTAGCGAACGGAAAGCGTTTCGTCCCGTCTTTAACCGAAGAAACCCTGTCCGGATCCACGTAAACTACATCCCAGCTTTCCATGCATGGTACATAAACATTTGTGTAGAAGGTGTCTTTATCGTACGGAACCCTGTTTTTTTCGCCTCCTATCCAGAACTCCACCTCTAATTCATGGAAACGGTTGCCCGGTTTTGCCTCACCCGTTCCCTTGAATAGTTGAAGCGCGTTTACGCCACGCGCCAACACCAAAGACTTTTTATTGCCTTCTTTGTACAGGAGCTTATCATCTTCAAGGCTATATTCCCTTATAGCCGGGGCGCTATGCGAATGAAGCTCTATGTGTCTGTCGGTAATGAGAACGGCCCATGCCGAGTTCGCTATATTGGTTTTCATGTGCCACAGGGCTGTTTCCGCGTCAAAAATTCCCTCGAATCTTGAGGTCACATCTTTAATGAGTTTTCCATGGAGATAATAAAGGCTGCCTGCTGCCATTCCTAATACGGAAAATAAAATAGTGGCAAGAACAATTTCTATTAGGGTAAAACCTTTTCTTTTTTTCATATTCGCATGATGGACTTCTTTTGCGCAGAACTACTAGCCAAATCTTTTCTTTATTTCGCCCAGAGTAAGCCCCCTCTGCTTTAGTTCTTTTATTTTCAGTACCCTTGCCACAGTCTCGTCCTTTTTAAAAAGGCGGTATTTGCCTTGAGTATAACCGGATATTTTAAGAAGGCCCAGGTTAGAGTAATATCTTATGGTGGAAGGAAGAGTATTCGTGCGGCTCGCTATTTCGCCGAGTTTCAAAAGGCCCAGTTTAAGCCTGTCTTTCCTTTTAAGGTTTTTAACCACGACGGTTATAGTATGCAGTATGAAGTATACAGTATGAAGGATGCGGTATACTCTTTAACGCTCAACCCTTTATACTCCATACTGTATACTCTATACTTAATACTTTATACTTTAGAGTTTAGACTTTAAACTTTAGAGTTTGATTAAAGTATACCTCATGATCTTTCTTCTGTCAAGAGTGCCGGTGGTTATTTTATATATTATTTGGATCTCCTCGCTATACTATACACTGATTCACACTGATTAAAAAACGGATTCTCACAGATTGAAATCCGTGTTAATCCCTGCCTGCCCTCGGCTTCGCCGAGAGGCGAGTCATGGCCACCGCAGGCGGCCTAAGGCAGACGCGTCTTTCAAATCCGTGTAAATCCGTGTTTAAAATGGCTTTTTCATTTCCCAAGGAAGCGTTTTCTCTCGGCAAGCAAAATTATGTGCCTTAAATCCTCGGAATTGCGCGCGGCCATCCATCTTTTGTCGAAATCCCCGCTTTGTGCTATTTCCGCTATAGCCGCGAGCGCCCTCAAATGGAAATTTCTTTCATCAGCGCTTCCGGCCAGCATGAACACTATGCGAACGGGTATATTCGAGCCGGGAAACACTATGCCCTCTTTGCATCTTGCCGGGAGAATCTCAAATTTTTTGCCTCCTTCTATAATTATGTGCGGTATGGCAAGGCCCGGCCGGATAACGGTGCTTGTTTCTGCCTCACGCTTTGTCAATAAATTAAATATAACCTCACTTTCCGTATCCAATCTACCGGCCATCGAAGAGGCCGCTTCCCTGAAAAACTCACTTGAATTCATCGGTCTATCTATATCGAGTATCACGCATCCGTTTATCAGCCGGTCAAACCGGTCTTCCACGATCTCATCTCTTTCCATAAGGATCTCTTTCAGCTCAGACTCAAGATAATTGGATGTCAATTCCTTGGCGGTTATTCTTTCTATAACGTGAATAAGGGCAAATTCCCTTTTTACCCTCGGCCTGACGTACGCCACGTACCATACAAAACCCGCGATAACAAATAATCCCGTTATAAGATATGTTGTTTTTCCCATCTCAAAAATGAGAAATCCGCTCGAAATTATACCCGCTACCTGCATCCATGGGTAGAGCGGTGCGCGAAACCTGGGACGGTAGTTCTGTATCCTGCTTTCGCGCATTATAATAACCGCCAGGTTCACCAGCGCATAAAGAAGTATAAGAAACGTAGACGCTACTTTGACCAACAGCTCAATGTTCAAAAAAAGTATGGCTACAATCATGAATATGCCGGTAAATATTATGGAGTTTCGCGGGGTCGCAGAGTTATTGTCGATCTTTTTGAAAAATGCCGGCACGATTTTGTCCCGTGACATGGCTATCGGGTATCTTGAGGCAGCCATTATGCCGGCGTTGGCTGTGGATATGAAAGCTAAAAGCGCCGCACAAGCCATAACGGCGTTCCCAAAAACACCCATAAAAACGTGCGCGCCGTCCGAAATCGGCGTCAATGAGCTGCTTAATTTACCGGCGTCCAAGAGCCCGGTCGTTATAAAAACCACCATCGCATAAAAGATACCGACTGTTATAAGAGAAAGAATCATGCCCAGCGGTATATTCCTGCCGGGGTCCTTTACTTCCTCGGCAAGACTCGCTATTTTAGTAAGGCCGCCGTAAGATATGAAAACAAGCCCCGCTGTGGCAAAAACGGCTTTTTTGCCGAAGGGCGCGAACGGCACGAATCTGTTTATGTCTATGGAAGGGAAACCGTAAAATACGTAAAATAAAAGTGTTCCAAAAAGGCCGAAAACAAGTACGCGCTGAAAAATTCCCGCTTCTCTTACTCCTTTTATATTAAGCGCCACGAAGAAGACACAGAGAAAAACGGCTATAATTTTTACCGGTATATTTCTTATGATTATAGCCGTGTAAGCGCTCATGCCGATAAGCGCGAAAGCGCTCTTAAGGCTCAGGGAGAACCAGCTTGCGGCGCCGCCTATAGTTCCTATGGAAGGTCCCATAGACCTTGTTATAAAAAAGTAATCGCCGCCTGCTTTAGGCATGGCTGTGGCGAGTTCCGCTTTGCTAAGTAACGCCGGAAGCGCCAATATACTCGCGATGATATACGATATAAAAAGCGCCGGCCCGGTTTTCGCGGAAGCTATCCCGGGCAGTATGAATAGGCCCGAACTTATCATGGCGCCGGAAGCTATGCAGAATATGTCCAGAAGTCCTAAATCTTTTTTAAGCTTCTCCGCCATACTAATCCTTCGCTTGCCCTTTGTGATTTTCGCTTACCAACTTTTCACGTACTCTTTGCCTTTAACCGGCTTTTCGATTTTCAGCTTCTCCAGGATATGTTTAACGCACGATTCCACGTCTTCATTCTCCGTGTCAACCGTAATATCGGCATGCGCCGGTTCCTCAAACGGGGCTGAAATACCGGTAAATTCCTTTATCTGGCCGAGTTTGGCCTTTTTATACATGCCTTTTATGTCGCGCTTTTCGCAGGTTTCTACGCTGCATTTAAGGTAGACAAGTCTGAAATCGGCTATTATCTCTTTTATCATGCTTCTGTATTTCTCTGCGGGCGACACAAAGCTCGCAATAACAAAATTGCCGTTTTCGTTGAAAAGTTTAGCTATATGCGCTACTCTTCGCAGGTTTTCTTTCCTGTCTTTTGCCGAAAATCCCAGATCGGAGTTCAGCTTTCCCCTGACGTCGTCCCCATCCAGGTGCACACACTTATAACCGCGGTTATCCAGTTCTTCTTTTATTCTTTTGGCTAGCGTAGTTTTGCCGGAACACGGAAGGCCCGTAAGCCAGAGCGTGGTGCGTAAGGTCTTTATGTATTCTTCCACCTCTTTTGGTATGTTGTCGTCTTTTCCCGCGCGCACGTTGGTACCGGAGATCCGGCCTATCTCATCGGGCGGGTCTATCCTGTTTACGTCATACCCAACTTTTCTACCTATGTTTATGCTTTTTATGTCGGGAATTACTATTATCTCTACTCTGTCACCGTAAACCCTGCGTATCATCTCGGAGCGCTGCCCCACCGTATAAGGGTTCTTGCCGGATATTTCAGTATTTCTTATGGCCACACACACATTCTCGCCTTCCTTGAGGGCCTTATCAATAAGATATTTATGGCCGTTATGAAAAGGTTGCCATCTCCCTATAAATAAGGCGAATCTTTTATGCGCGCTGTACATGATATGCTCTCCCTCTTTTTTATATACTGCTTATTACCGCAAATGATAACCTGGAATATTACTCTTGTGACGGTATTTTCCGGAATATTATAACAGGTAAACGCATAAAAGTGAAGAAAAACCCGGACCGCGGCCCTTTAAAGAAAACCGACGCTCGAAGGCTTTCTTAAAAAAGGACTTTTGCGGTCCGGGTTTCGCAAACGGGATCTTATCCGATACACCAAAATCCGTATTTAGGACAGCGGAATAATTAAATCGCCTGTATCACCTCCCGGTTACGCTCGTAATATTCACGTATCGACTCAAAAACTATCTTCTTTATTCTAACGCTTTGTCCGCCAAGTAAAGCTATAAGTATCGAGTGCGGGTTATCGCCCAGTTTATTTATATCCGTGAATATGTTTTCAAAAAGGCTTATGACGCGCATTTCGCGCTGGCGCATTTTGTCAGCGTCAAGTTTCTCGTAATCCGTCCCGTATCTGCGTATATCGAGGACACCCTGCCCGCCTATAACAAAGTAAGCGTCAAATAATAGCCCGTTTTCAGGCATACCGTCAAGAGCGATAAAGTCGGTTCTCTTTATGAGTTCTTCGGCGAGGGAAGCGTTTTCCTCTCCCGCGACCTCCCTGGCGATGACGCTTATCTCATTTTTCGCGTAATCCATGTCCTCTTTTGTAACATACGAGAGATGGCGCGCGGCCACGCGTCCTTTCTCGCGTTCTTCGCGCGTTATCGCTTCCATAAGGAGCCTTGTATTGCGCAGAAGCATTTTTCTGAGAGACTCCCTGCTGCCGCATCCGTAATGGTCCACAACGAGAGCGTTCCCTGAAAGCTCTCCCAGCTTTGTCAGTTCTTTCTTAATTTCTTTCTCCACGCTGGCATGGCCGTTCTGGTCCTCTATTTTGGGAGATCCGGGAAGGCCCAGTATATCCACCGTATCACGCCTTGCGCCGTTTCTTACGGCTCGCGCTTCCTCTATGATAGGCATGGTTTCTTCCGCGGGACCGGATACAAGCGCAGGCAATTCCATTTCCGGGGCTTCCCCTAATTCGGCCTGCGCGGTCGGTTCCCCGTAGGATTTTTCGACGGCAAGCGGCGCGACTTCTGCCGGAGAAGGTCCCTGCGGTTTTTCTTTCACGGCGGTTTCCGAAAAGGCCGGCGGCATAGCCTCTTTCTTTTCGCCATATGAAGCAGGAAGATAAAGCGAAAAGTCGGTGCTGTGTCCTTCAGGATAAGCGGATTTTGGCTTGGAGCTAACCTCAATTCTCGCGCCTTTTATGTCTGATACGGCAAGCCTTACAAGAGGTAGACCAAACCCTGTCCCTCCCGGCCTGAATGAGGTATGCAGTTTAAATATGTTTTCCATATCTCTCTCCTCTATGCCGTCACCGTCATCGGCAACGTCTATCCTTATGCAATGCCTGCCTCCGGCTTCCACTAAACCTATGCGTACCTCAACCGGGCCTTTTTCCGCATGGTCAACCGCGTTTTTGACAAGATTAAATATGACGGCTTTAAGATATAAATCATTTACGGGAACTCTCGTATTATCCGGGAATGGGGATTCGGGTTCGACAATTTTAACCTCTATTTTCGGCCTTACATAATCTACTTTTTCATAACGGTTTTTCTCCGCGCTAAGCGCTTCCTCTATTATATCCCGTAATTCTTTCGTGTTTACCTGATGCATGATTACGTTATCTTCGGTGAAGTCAAATATATTTTGTAGCATTTCTATCGCGGAATCCAGGTTTGACAGTATAATGCCTATTTTATCGGCGTGTGATGGGGTTTCTTCGGCTATTTTCGCTATCGCGCCTCTCTTCTCTCTAAGGTCATTTACAATGTTTTTGTATTCAGCTATATACTCGCTTGCCATGCTCACGGAAAGCCTGTGTTCGCGTGAGGCGAGTACAATTGCTTTTACTATCTCATCTAAGCGGAAAAACAGACCGTATATTGTGTCGGTAATTTCCGCATCGCCATCCTCGTTAAGACTTATAACGTTCCCCACGATACCCTGCAGTTTATCCCAGACTTCCGTTCCGTAAAGCATGCCTGTCGCGCTCTGGATCAGCATGGGCTTTTCGGCAATGTTAAATATCTCCGCGTCATGGCTTATGCTCCCAAGGGCGATTACAGGGCGCTCCATCCTGTCGCGTATAGCCTTAAGCTCGTTAATAGGCCCTGTCAAATCGGTGTTTTCCGTATCTCTCAAGGCTTTTTCAAGTATGTTAAATATGCTTTCGGCCAATTCCCTGTCTTTCCCCTCGAATCTTTTCAGAAACGCAGCGGCGGATACCTTTACCTTTTCGGTTGTGGCGCTGCTCCATTTATGGCCGCATAAAATCGCTACAGCCGTTACAATCTGGTTTGTCTTGTTACGCGTTAAATCTTCGTCGCGTAGTTCGAAAACGTGACCAAAATCAACGAGCCTTACCATATCCTTCCCGTCATTTGTTATAACGTAGTTAGCCAGAACATGCGCCTCGGTATCGGTATAACCGAGTTCTTTTAAAAATAATCCTGTCTCCATTACCTGTATGACTATGCCTAAAAGTCTCGGTAACGTAAGGCGCCTTATGCCGTAGCGGCCCAGAAATTCCTTCAGAGTCATGCCTTCGGCGTACTCACTAACCTCGATAACGTCCTTTTTGCCGCGCATGAGACTTACGCTGAAAATCTTTTTGCTACGGGCAAAATGCGCGGAACCGGCTGGTTTCCGTCTTAATTTTTCCGATAAACTGTTTAATAATCTCTCCAAGGTATCGCTCATCCTGCCATTTTGCGGCACATTAATTTTTACTATAACCTTCTCCCCCTCGTAAACGCCGGTAAAAACGATACCGTCAAAACCCCTGTAAACAAATTTTTCTATTTTCACCCCGTATTCCGGCAAAAGGCGCGAGGCGTTCAGTATCCTTATAATGCCGCTATAAGTAAAGTGTTCCAAAACGCTCCCCACAAGACGGTTAAAATCTTCGCTTGCAAGCAGTTCTATAAAATTGCCCTTTCCGCCGTTTTCGATTTTTGACACCTCATGCATTATAAAGTTGTGCTCCATTAGCGCCGGCTCAATACCGAAGTGTTCGCAAAAAGCCTTTATATCCTGTTGCAACTCGCCGCCGGCGACCACTTTCCTTGTAACCGCAATTCTCCTGATTGCCCCGACAAAATCCCCCTTATTGAGGGCGTCTCTAACCCTTTCGTTCAGCGGCGTAGCTTCCCAGCTTCCGCCGGCCAGCCCCGCTCTTGTCAATATGTGAAACAGCACGGCATTGCTCGGCCTTATCTGGACGACAAGGCCGTAAAGATTATTTTTAAAACGCTCGGATACTATATCTACCGTGGCCGTAAACTCTAATGAACTGACGGCAATGGTATGCAGCCTCTGCAAAATCATAATCAGGTCCGCTATCCTCAGGTGATTTTTGTTCTTTGCCACAAATCCGTCAAGGGGCGCTTTGTCTATAAAGACCAATATAAGCTCCTTAAATTTCGTGGAAACGTAAATCCCATTTTCCTCGAGCGCCTCCAATTCATCAAGAAATTCTTTTTTTATCGCGTCAACGCTCTCTTTATCCAGAAGTTTTGAGATGTCGAGGCTTCTATCCTGCGTTTCGGGAAGGCGCAGGGTCCTGTTCAGAACGCGGCCTATAATCTCCTCAAAAATAACTTCCAGCTTGCCGAAACGGTACCGGTCACGCATGTAATTTTTAACCTGCTTTATTTTTTCGGTATCGTTTTCTTCCCACGCGCTTTTCAGGACGGACTCGTACCATATGGCCTCCTCTTCCGGCATGCCGGATTCCCTTAGCCCATCCGCCTCGAATTCCGACGGAAATTCTGTTGTTTCACCCGTGACGGGTTCTCCGGCACGCCGTTTATCTCTGCCATCAAGGTAGGCCTCCGGACCCGCCGGTTTATCAGGCAGGTTCCCGAAGGCAGCAACGATTACACCCTGTCCCATGGGAATATCTTGCAGTAATCGATTAAGGGTATGTTCCGGAAGTGTTTCATCTTTTGGGGTATCATAGCCGAGAGGCCCGTTCGCCATCTCGTGCAGCGGTGCCGTCTCGCGGGTAACCGCAACGCCGCCTGCTAATTCAAGGAAGGCCACAAACTCGTGCAAAAGGTTTTTCTTCATAGCCTCCATAGGCCCGGCGCGTATTATTATGTGAAATTTGCCGTCTTCGGTTTTTACCACTATACCGTCATCATCTATCTCTCCGCCTCCGGCATCGAGAATTTTACCCTTCCCTCCCCATATTTTAACCTCTACTTCAACATCCCCTAACCTTACCTTACCGTTTTTAACTTTATAATTTTCGCCGGGACCGAATGATATTTCGTCTGCGGGTATCAGGAGATCCGCGCTCGCGAGGTTGAAAGCTTTTCCTATGTTCGCTTCTCCGGCGTATCCGGCCACAATATCCCCTTCCGGTTTTTCAAAGTTTTCCGTAGGGGCCTCGCGTGCCTCAAAATTCACAATAACCCCTTTTAGCTCTTCGAAAAAGCCTATTCGTCTATGGAAGGCCGAAACATCGCCATATCTATTGTCTGCGGAATTCGGCTTTATTCTTATAATATCTGCGGGTCTCATATAACGCCACGCCTCCATAATGTAGTCTTCGGCAGGTATAAGCATGGATTCCGGAACGTTAAACCGTGCCCGGCCCAGCCTGCAACCTTGCCTGTCGATTCTCTTCTCCGTACTTTGCAAACTTCCTATCCATACGCGGTTTCTTTCATCTATGTTTACCAAATACTGTACCTCGCCGTTTTCCGAGCTAACAACATAATGCCTGACCCTGCCGTAAAGATTATTACGCGACTCATAAAGCTTTCTTAGTGTGGAATAATCCGGTTTATACCCCTTGGTAAACCTGTAACCGGTAACCCACCCGTCGGTATCCAGCTCCTCTTCGGCAATAGGGATTTTATCTCCGTTCCTGAAGGCCTCTTTTTCTAAATAAAGCTGTGTATCCAGGACAGAGGCATCGGCCATAATGCCTCCTTTTGCAAGCGCCTTTACAAAAATATCTTTATCTACCCAGAGTCCGCTATGGTTAGCCGTGATTTTATCCAGTTTATCTTGAATTTCGATAGGCAAGGCCTGTTTATCCTGTTCCAGGCCTTTACCGTACCATAGCCCTCCGTCTTCCATCTCGGAAGTATGCGAAACCGCTCTCCACACGGCATGTGAATTGCTTTCGTAATACCCGGTTACATAGAGCTTCGGTTCGCTCCCGTCGTGCGGCCTATGATACACATACGCTATATAGGCGATACGGCCGCCTGAGGTTATGAACGGCCTGGAAAGAAAATATGTATCGTTTCCGTATTCAATCTCATAAGCCGGATTATATCCGCGAAGGACCTCGGAGGAGAGCTCAATTTCGCTTTCGTCGCCTTCTTTTTCGGCATAGAGCCTTACGGGAACTCCCTGCGCAAGAAGACGCCTGAAATGGCCATACGCTGAATTATCTTCTATGGCGGGAATATCCGATCCTTTGGCTTTTTTAGCCTCTCTTTCCAGCTCACGCGCTTTCTCTACGATTTTATTTGCTTCGGGACTATAGCTGCTTATGCCCTTCTCCCTGAAAAATTCAATAAGGCCTAATGACATCTGCACGCTATCCTCGAGGTGGCCCGATGATGGCATAACGATTAAGGGCAGTTCCCCGTTAAATCTCATAAGTAATTCGCGCGCGCGAAGTTCTACATCCACGTATCTCTCGGCCTTGCCCTGCTCAATGCCTTTTATTAAATCGGAGATTTTCATACGTCTTATGCTTGGGCTTCCATAGACCGGGAGCCTCCTCACAACGGCTTCGTCTGCTTCTTCATCAATATGCAATATTTCCCTCTTGGTTCCGGATTTGCTCACAACCGCATCTCCTTCTCTCAATGTAATAAGTTCTGCTTTTTCGCTTCGCAATAATGGCAACTGTCCTTTATCCGTAGCGCCGCGGCCGGCAGATATTAGAGCGGTAAATAAGAGGTGCGTAACCACCACCGTAAGCGGCAAAAAGAGTATGGATATGCATTCCGCCGTGTAGGCGATTAATTCGTCGGTGAATCCGCCGGGCTTGGCTATGCCGAAACGGGCTGTTAACTTGTGTGTAAGCTCATGTATAACCGCCAAGGGCCCTATAAAGATTCCGAAACCCGCTAATGTCCTTTTCCATACATCGGCTGGAGTTCCGGCAGGGCTTGCGGCTGTTCCTCTATATCCGGCTATCCTGTATGAGGTTATTGTCTGCCAGATAAGCGGTAGGGAAGACAATAGAATTGCGCCCATAATGCCTATGAGAAGTGGTGAGATTATAACGAGGCCCAAGCCTAACCCTGCTCCGCCTGTTAATATAACAAGCGCCGTCGCCATAGCGCTACCCCGCGCGCTTATTGCGACTACTTCGGCCATAGGGACAAGGAAAGCGGTGTCTCTGTTTGCTATAGCTTCGTAAACATCGTGATAAAATGCGGCTTGCCCGTTATCCCCGGCCGCTACCGCGTCTACGTATTTTTTGCGTATTTCCGATTTTACCCGCTCAAACTCCCACTCCTTTGCGTTTTCTATGAATATAGTGAGCAATTTTTCGTTCAGTTCCAGCTCATTATGAAGTGACATCAGTCCAATAACTGTATGCGGTGATTTCCTTGCTTCCATTTCAAATAACGCCCACGCTACGCTTCCTCTGTCAAACATTTCAAGTTTTTGACATAAGTTAAAAATTTCGAACAGGTTTTCGCGCATTTCCGCACAACTTATCCTCTCAATACGTGCAGTTTCAAATGTTTCGTCGTTCATGAAAATATCGAAAAAAGCTCCAAACGTAACCGTATCATTTCTATCTGCCAGGAATTTCAAGAATTCTGTCGCTTCCTTGTAGTTAAACCCGATTATGCGATTAGCCAGCGATTCGGCTATATACCTTTCCCCGCGCTTATACAGACATGCAACGAGCGGGAAATAGTAGTTCTCATTGGTGAGCGATTCGTCGCGCATTTTATCAATGTCCGGATATAGTTCCTCCGGCAGGAAGTATGAAGGCAATATCTTCATATTAACCAAAAACTCCACATCCATGACCGTTGCCCATGTATCTAACGCATATCCCCGCAATGACAATATGGCTTGCATTGTATACGCGAACGCTTCCGTTATCGCGCCGTATTGATTTCTTATGCTTCCGTCCGTATTGTAATGCATTCTATAAAGCCGCTCTCTTCGCAGCTGTCCATGGAAATGTGAATTCATAAAATATTTTCTGATACCAAAATAGAGCTCTCGTTCGAGCAAAAGCTCATCATCTCTAAAATAGATTCTCCGAAGGCTGCCGTCTTCATTTACCCCGATAACGTCCACAAGATAATCGAATAAAGCGTGTGTAATCTCATGTATAAAAGTAGTCGTGATAAAGATCTTGTCGTGTGTAAATATCATGCCATTAAAATAGGTACCGCCCGACATTCCGCGGCTTGCGGGATGCTTGAGGTTTCTCACGAACAACATGTCTTCAGGTATGGGGAAATGTATCTTATCCATAAATTCCAGCAGGTATTCAATACCCGGATAATTCGAAATTACGTCAAGAATATGATCTCTGGAAAACTTGTCATGGACAACAGGTCTCTGTATCTCATAACTGCCGTCATTATCAATCAATGAAGCCTCTATGGCATCATAACTTGATGCGGCCTGCCGGATACGGGTATTTATGGCCCGAATGACTGCCCTTTTGTTTTCGTCAAGCATCCCCTCACGGGCATCATCTATCAATTCTTCGTTAGAGATGCAAACGAATTTCATCCCCAAAGGATCTATTCCCATATAAGGTCCGTCATCTTCGGTCTTCTTATGGGCCCTTATGTATATCTTTTCGAGGGCGCCGTCCCCGTTGTAATAAATAAGAAAGTGCACGATTTTCCCGTTTTTCAGGTAAAGTTCTCCCATCACGCCGTTTCCGATATATCGGTCTAAAACGCTCTTACCGGCCACAACACCTTTCTTGGCCAATCTCAAGTTTTTAATCTCTGAGGATATTATCATCGCGGGATCGGCTAATTCCCAAATCGCCGCGACTATCTCCTGCAATGATGGTATTTTGCCTTTTCCCAGCAGGGGAGACAAAAACGATAACGGCCCTTCTTTCGCCAGTTTTTCCCGTATTTTCTGTATACGATTAATCCTTTCCTCCTGCGCCTTCTTTCTCAACTGGCTCTTTTTAAATTCCTGCTCAGCCTGATCAATGGTGAGCCTTACCATACCTTTACCGTAAATACTAAGAACCGTCGAAGTATCTATTGTCTTTGCCGATATTTTTCTTGCCCTTTCAAAATCGCCGATACTCAACGCATTATCGATATTGATTTTGGCGACGCTCACAGAAAAACCGTTATTTCTATCGGCGCCAAAGAGTTTGTCCTGCAGGCCGCGCCTGAAACCCTGCGGGTTGGATATTCTTTCTGCCGTACCTGCACCTCTAAGGTATGTATGAGCGTTAAGCCCGCCGGGTAACCTGTCCGGGTTCGCGGCAAAGAAAGCCTCGCCCGCCTCGTGGAACAATCCAACATCTAATAAAAGTTTCTTATTTATAAACAGTTTTTTATCTATTACACCCGGCATGCCCATTATTCCATGCCTGTTATCAAGCAGCATGTATACATCGTGAGTCCGCAGATATTCCAATATGGATTCTGCGTTATCGCGGTCTTCTCCGGACAAATTATCAATATTGTTCTCGATTTCGCCAATAATCGCCTCTTTTATCTCATCATGGACTTTTTCGCCGAACTCTATAAAATCTACTTTATTGCCGTTTTTATCATACAGCTCTGAACCGTCTTTACTGTTAAGATATATACGTTTGCCGTCTATCCTTGTGACGATATCACTGACCGGCAATCCCTCTCTGCCAGGGTTGTTGTACAAGGCGCCAATGAGATTGGCGGGAACACCGGCTTCTTCTACAGGTACTGTGACGGCATATGGTACGGTTTCGGCCGGCCCTTCGGCAGACGGCGCGGTCTGCTCATCGTAGAGCCTCTCTTCCCAGTCGTAATAGGCGTTACTCTTATTATAGGGCTTTTTATCGGGAAGCACCTCTTCGGGCTTTGCTCCAATCAAAACCCTTTTAATGCCAGGCGGGAATAACGAAAAACTATCCGGAACACCGTGTTCAAAATAAAAAAGTATCTCGTCTTCTAAAAACTTTTCTGTTGCATTGTCTAAACCTTTATTTAATTCATCCGCCAATTCTTTTCCTATGGGCGTAATTATGCCTTTGGAAGATAAAAATATTTTAATTGTAAATTTATTGTCCGGTTTTCTGCCTCTGTTCAGCGCCTCGGGAAGTACTCTTTCAAGGAAATCTTTGGCTTTCTCCGTCATATAAGGCACGGCTATCATGATATCGGCGCCGTTCGGATAAGCTTTGGCAATGATATTTGAACAAATCATGTTAATCTGTTCACCCGATATGGCCATGTCGTCAAATATAACAATAGTAGGCCTGCTGCCAAGCTTATCGCTACCCATGGTTCTGTCAAATCCGGTGTTGGCGTATGCTGTGGCCGCAGGTTCTTTTTTAAGGTATCCCCGCTGTCGGGCAAGTTCATAGACCCACCTCTTGGACTTGTGCGCAAACGTATCAAAGACAACGCCATAACTTTGTGTTTTATCCAATTCCGCGTTTAACGAATCCGCCACCTCTTTTAAAGCCGATTCAAATTCGCTCTGCGTCACGTAGCGCAATGCATTTCGTATCTTTTCTTTCCTGTTTCTTGCTACAGGATTTTCCTCTTTCGACACCCATACCCCGCCTAATTCACCAGGCGTCAGTATGCCGGGCTCAATGTCTGTAGGTACTGACGGCGTAACGGGCACATGTCTATATCCTTTAGCCTCTACGCCCGTTTCGGTGATACTTCCTCCCTCCATGGACACGTCTACTTTTAGCCCTATATGCGCTTTTCTGCGGGTCTCCCAGTCTTCCATTTTTGCTTCCACAAACATGGCTATGTCTTCCGCTTCGAGTTCCGGCCTTTCCCGCTCCATCCAGTCAGCCATGCCTTCGTGCATGAGCAGATTGAGCTTTTGCAGGTCCGAGAGGCTGTTCCAATGGCCTTCCTCTACCAATACCTGATTGCCCTGACGAATAACATTATGTCCGGCCGCAACCGAATTCATTGTTTCTCTTGAAACTAACATTACTTCCGGGACCCTGAATTTCTTACCCATAGCTTTATCCTGAAGAACGTCCAGATGTTCCTGCAAGATAAAGGCGGGTGTACCTTTTTGCCAGGCGTTAACGAATGTATCAAATAAATATCCGGCGGAGCCTAAAAACCTGCCTATTGACATGAGTTCGTCCGGCATGTCAATATTATTCTTTTCCAATATATGGAATAAACGCAATACCTTCTTAACGGGACTGTTGCGGGAACAAATAACTTCCTCATAAATTTCACTTTTCAATTTCCCGGAAACGGGAGAAATTGTCTGAATAACGCTTATTATCATGTCAATATCATTATTCTGGATCCCATTATAAAGGCTAAGCAATCTTCTCCGGTTTTCAATGCTAATTGCGGCGCAGGAACCTAAATCGATAAAAACGATTGTTCCGTCGGGTAACAGCAAAATATTCCCGCTGTGAGGGTCGGCGTGGTAAAAACCGTCTATAAATATTTGTCTCAATAATTCGTTGGCTACGGCATTGCGTAAATCCTGGGGGTCGAAACCGGCCTGCCTCAGGGCTCTTTCGTTCTTCAAGCTCACTCCATCGGCAAATTCTTCAATCATCAATGTGTTGTTAGCCAATTCTGTAGAATTAGGGACATGAAATCTGTAAACACGGTTCTGTGGTAACAGATAATCTTCTCCTGATTTCTGAAAACGCCTATACAAGAAAAATCTAAGCAAGCCTCCCCATAATCGGCCTCTCGTCGCAAGGTTAAATGCCAGCCTTCTCTGGTTACGCCCCTCGAGGGTGAAATCCAGCTCCTCATTTATCATTTCCTTGATGCGGTCAACCAGTCTTGCCGGTACGGTAAAACCCTTCTCCCTCAAATTATCGCGGACATCGTCCAGGACCGTGCTTAAGAACGCTATGTCTTCCCGCACCCTTTTCTCTACTTCCGGTCTTTTAACTTTAACTACGGCTATTCTTCCGTCTTTTAAACGCGCCCGGTAAACGGTTTTAATCGAAGCGCTCCCCAAAAGATTGAGTAAATCGCGGAATTTTGCATAAAAATCTCCGAAGAGCTTATTAATCATGTCAAACGTGATACCCTTATGTACGGCCCCTGCGCTATCTTTTAGTTTTTCGTATCCCAAAGCCTGTCCTAATTTCACGCCTACCACGCCTAACGATTCCAGGAAAATGCGTATAATTTCGGTTTCTTTCCCTTTCTGGGTCAATTCTTCGTCTGATCTTAACTTGGAGAACCCTTTGATGAGATTAAGAATGATTTCTTCCCTTCTCAGCTTATCGGTTAGCGTATCGGTATCTCTTATCCTGAATACGTTGTCATATATTAATTTGAGAATGCTATCCCTTTGGCCGGGTAATACCGCGTCAAATAAGGCATTGAGAAACCCGGTAGCCGTACTTTGCTCTGTAAGTATGCCGCTATCGCCGTGAAGGAAATTGGATAGAAAATCGTCCCGCGCGCTATCGCCTACGTCTTTGTAATACTCGCCGGACTCGGCTGCAAAAATGTCGCGCAACGGCTCCAGATTAACTTTAAACCGATACTCAAAATTCATAATGAAAAGCGGCCTCCTGTCCGTAATACCCAGGAGCCATAGTAGAAACTCTGCTTTCTCATTGGCTTCGCGGCTTCCTATAATTATACGGATCAGGTCCTTATAGTAACTGAACTCGGCCTGTTCTTTATTTCTGATATTATCGGGATGCTGAAGTAATAATTTATTGATTACAGCTATGTCCCCCGGTTCAACGGCTCTGTCCTGCGCGCTTAAAAGTATATCGTCCCGGGAATAACTGAACGTGGGAAAGTAATGTACTATGCGGTTTAGCTCACCTTTTGTGGAATTTTGATCTATGTTACCGTCTTTATCTAAGACAAATAATACGGCAAAACGCTCCGGATAAAGCTTTCTTTCCATCTCAAGGGCACGCAGGGCATATTGTTCCCGCAAATGCGGATTGGCAAAAAGAGCTACTGTACTGTCGATATTTTCGGCTGTGCATTTGTGATTGTCCAGAAGCGTCTTCAGAAATTCGTCCCGTGTTGCGGATGCTTTTCCCGGGAAATAGGCCAAAATCTCTGCCAGTTTATCCCCAAAATCCTTATCACTTCTTCTTACAAAATCCTCAAGATAAACTCTATTCGCTAACGGCAAAAAGATGCGGAGCTGGGCAAGGGGGCCGCCCGGTGTATGGAATAGTATATCCTCGTATGTGTTACGCTCATTCTCATATCTGTTAATCGGGAAATTCTCCGGTACTTCGTCTGATGCCACGGAGGCCATAAGCGCCTGATTGCGATTCTGCACATCCAAATCCATTGATAAGAAAGGAGTGATTCTTGTAATAGCCGCTCCTATCTCACTTATTTCCTCTTCGTTCAGACTATTTATTTCGTTTTCTATATATTCAAAGTCTAATGTTCTTTCGCGCTCTATATACCGGCCATGCCTTGCGAATAACGGCGTTAATACTTTATGGACGAAAAGCGTATACAGGGCAAAGTTTCTATAAATCGAAGGCGGTAAAAATCTTGTAATTTCAGAAAGAAGCTCGTCAAATCCTCCCCTGTAAGTCTCGATGTAGTCAAAAAGTTCAAGAAGCGCTCCGATGCTATTGGCGGCGTCTAACCGTGAAACGCCTTCCCTTTCATCAGACCTGGCCAGAGCCGCGGCATTGAAAAGTTCCGCCATACCATCAATTCTTCCGAGGAAAACATGAAATTCGCCAAAAAACGGGACATACCCTGAGGATGTCCATTTTGCGGCATGCTCCGGTGTTTTAAACTGATCATCGGGGGATAGTTGTCCGGCCACGCCAAGCCGCATCCATAAAGCGTTTAATCCCATCGGTGTAAAGAAACTTGCCCAAAGTCGATTTTGTTTTGTGTCATCTTTTAATGAAAATCGCCGCATAACGTGTTTCTTTTTACCGTTTACATAACCAAAGAATGCTAACCAGTCGTTTTCGTTATACCTATTCCTTAAGAAAATTTGCCTTAGGGCCTCGGGGCTTAAAACCCCTCCCAGGCTGTATAAATAGATCAATCTCGTAACGAATGGATTGGCATCGCCTGCCAGATGAATACCCCTTGATTCAAGTTTCGTTTTTATTAATCGCGTGGATACGCGTCCCAATCGGTTGTAAATATCCAGATATCCCTTATAAATACTGTCCGTCCATTGCGCGTTAAGCGACTCTTCTTCGAGCTTCTCGAGTATCATTTCATACATGATAAGCTTTTGCTCATCGGTAAGGCCGGGATGCTCCCTTTCCAATTTATTAAGAAGCGCTGTTATCACCAATTCAAAAGTTGTCGCTCCCCCGCTTACGCGCTGAATCTGTTCGGTCACAAATTGGCGCATAAAATACCCCAGGCTTAGGAGTATGCGTAAATCTTCCATCGCATCACGGCCTTCGAGAATAATGCCTCCCGGATAATCGTTAAGTTCGTTTGTCAAAAACGTATTCTTCAGTTCGTCCGTTCGCGCCTCATCCTCGTCAATCCACCTTATAACAGCTTCCCTGATTCTGTTCTTATTCTCTGTTAAAAATTTTCCAAAAGCGGCGTGCAGTTTCCGCCAGTTATAGCTTGCTTGTCCACTGAGGCGGCTAACACTATCGATAAATTGTAAAAGTTTCAATAAATTTTCGTCACTATCGATCTGCCTCATCATTGCTGGGGATCCCAACACCATTGTCAACAGGTTTGACTGAAGCCCTCCCGTATCCGCGCCAGCCATACTGCCGACGTCGGCCCACCTTTCCAAGATATCCCAGATAACCTCCGGCGTTACGGCACCGCTTTCAATAAACCTTCTAAAACTGTACATAGCGTCGCTCAAAAAGGGCATACAATAATTTTCGTATATACCTATGCTTCCTTTAAATATATCGTCATATATAACCGAGGCTGTACTATATTGGGAGGCAACCGAC
>JAFGLX010000142.1 GCA_016927795.1 Candidatus Omnitrophota bacterium | reverse complement strand
GGCGCCTATCTTGAGACCTTGGGTGTCAAAGAAGGGGTTAATCTATTCTGGCCGCATGCAGTTAAAATGGATACCAGCGGGATTTTATATGCGCTTGACTCCTATAATAATCGCGTGCTGAGATTTGGAAAAGACGGAAAGCTTGCGGGAATTCTCGGGACGGGAAAAAGGGGACGCGGGAATAGACAGTTTGACAAACCGCTGGGATTAGCGCTGGATAGAAAAACAGGTTATTTATACGTTGCGGATACAAATAATCATCGTATTCAGAAATTTGACAGTAACGGCTTGTATATAGGAACCATAGGTACCGGCAGGCCGGGCTCTGCGCATAATCAACTATGTTATCCCAGGGGAATAGATACGGATGACGAAAGCAATTTGTACGTAGCAGATACAAATAATCACCGTATTCAAATATTCGACAAACACGGTAAGCATATAGGCACGATCGGGACAGGCATAGCGGGTTCGTCGAATAATCAGTTGAATTATCCTAAGGGAGTATGCGTTAGAGGGGATATTATATATGTGTCTGATACAAACAACCATCGTATTCAGAAATTTAATAAAAATAGAATATTTATTGGCACTATAGGCAGTGGAATACGTAGCGATAATCCGGAATCAGGGTATGGTTTTAACCAGCCGGATTCGGTTTCGTTTAACAATGAAGGGCACTTGTATGTAGTTGATACAGGGAACCATTGCTTAAAAGTATTTACGGAAGGAGATCAATATCTGAATACGATCGGTAAGACAGTTAAGGGTAGTATAAGCCAGTTCAATTATCCCAGGGGGTTTGCCGCAGATAGTAAAGGTAATAGATACGTGGTTGATTCCGATAACAACAGGATTCTAATATTTAGTAAAAACGATGACTATATAGGCATGCTGGGTACTGGAGAAGAAGGTACGGGTAATTATCAGTTCAACAGGCCAAGAGCTGTGTACATAGATAACGAAGATAATATTTATGTATGCGATATGGGTAATCACAGGATACAAAAATATAATAAAGACAAAAAATACGTGGCAACGTTGGGTACAGGTATATACGGTAACGGCAATTATCAGTTTAAATATCCGAGGGACGTTTTTGTTGATGATGACGGCGATATATATGTCGCTGACGGCAATAACGAACGCGTACAGATATATAATAAGAATCTAATGTATGTTAAAACATTGGGGGTAACAGGTGAAAAAGGTTCCGATGTAAGGCATCTTAACAATCCGCACGGCGTAGCGGTCAAAAACACAATAATATATGTGGCTGATACACTCAATAATCGTATTCAGATATTTGACAAAGCGAAAAATTACCAGTGCATAGGAACCTTGGGTACCGGCCGAGCAGGTTCGGGAAATAATCAGTTTAATGAACCTTTTTCCGTTCGTCTTAATACTCAAGGCGATATTTTTATTACGGATAGAAACAATCACCGTATACAGATTTTTAATAATAAGAGGGTTTATGTAGGCACTGTAGGCGAAGGGAAAGCGGGTTGCGCCAATGACCAGTTAAACAGGCCCTATTTAGCCGATTTGGACAAAGATGGCAACCTTTGTGTTGCGGATACCAACAATCACCGTATTCAAATATTTACCTTTGAAAAAGGTATATCTACAAGTGCGCGCCCGCAGCATACGCCGGCAGTCGGTGTAAAAACAGCAGTGGAAAGGGGGCTCATAGGTATTTATTCCATAGGTGTTTTGGGCATGTCATTCTACGAGAGAATGAACGCCGATACCATAATATGCAGAAAAGACAGCTCTACAACAGATTGGGTTTTGCCGGAAGGAAAAATAAAAATTAACGGCGAGATAAGAGATATGAGAGAAAAACTTCGTAACGGCCTTACATACGCGCCCGAAGGACGGCAAAATGTTTTGCCGGAGGTAATCATGGTTTGTCCGTATGCGGACCAGCTAAACGATTTTATAGATGAGCTCATAGGATACTTCAGATTAATGGACAGTGCAAAGAATTATGATTTGGAAGATATACCTAAATTTTTACTTTCGAGCAGCGGTATCTACCTGGAAAATACGATAAAGATCGCGAAAGAAAAAATAGACGGGAGCGATATTAAAAATAAGGAATTTTTCAAAGGCGTTTTGGAAAGAAGGATTTTTAGAAGTGTGGCGTATCAGGCGGGCATACGACAGGGTCGTGGCAAAAACGCCAATTATATTACAGGACGTGAAAAATCATATGTTATCCTATCGCTTAACGGAACCGATGAAGACCGGAACCGCATTATAGAAGTTATAAGATCAAGAGGTTATGACGTACGAATGGAAAAGAGATATCTCGAAAGCGAATATGACAAAGCCCTCGTTAACATAATATTTAACGCGTTCACGCAACTTTATGCCGTAATACCGGAAGAGAAGAGGCTTTTAAACGTTCGTTTCGGCGATTTATTCGCAAACAGTCCTTATTTGCCACATACATTTGCTCCCCAGCGTTTACGTGACAACTCTGATGAGATAAGGCATAAAATAGAATCTATTGGAAGATCTTTCGTTGCGTTAGCCAAAGCCAAAGGGGTGTATGTTGAAGATGCGACATTTGAAAATAAATTTAGCGCGATAGAAAGATATATATTAGAAAATATTCCCGGACACTATCCGTCCAGTTTCCAGCTTTTCCTTGAAAAAATATTTGATTTGGAAAATGATTGGAACGGAGAAGGCTTATTGACTACAGAAGAGTTCGTGTTAAAACCTATGATACAATTGGCAGGGGAACTCGGAGATACATCGAACACTGGCGTATTGAAAAATTTTGAATATGAGCTCTTGGCAAATTACAGAGAAGCGATAGCAAGGCGCAATGACCTGGAAAATGTTCTGGACAGGCTAGGCGAAGGCAAGGACCTCAGTGAAGCGGAGAAGGGAATTTTGAGATATTGGACGAGGAAAGATATTATAAATTTATACGGGAAAGCGTTTGGAATTTCAGAAAATATCAGCGAACAGTATACCGAACGTATAATTAAAGCATACCGTAAAGTGACCCAAAGCTTAAGGCCTCCGAAGAGAATATCAAAAGCTATGCTTTGGCGTTACTTTATTCCTATGGCACTATTCTTAATTGATTTGAAAATCAAAAGGAATATAAAAACTCTTATGGTAGGTATAAATGGTATGCCCGGTATAGGGAAAACAACAATAGCAGGTGTGCTGGAGGATATATTGCGGATTCTGAGCAACAATAGACAGGTGGTCAGGATTTCTATAGATGATTTCTATTATACAGTAGCGGAGCGAGAAGCCAGAGGTATTAAAGATTGGGGGCCGGGTTCCCATGACTTGGGTTTTGGCGATAAATTGCAAGCCCTGAAAGAGTCTACGCCATCCTCCTGCATAGAACTGCCCGTATTTGACAAAGCTTTAAGGGACAGAAGTGTTTCACCCAAAGTTGTAACGGGCAAAGTTGAGTACGTTATATTTGAGGGTCTCGGTGTAGGCTTAGAAAGCAACGGTTACAGCGCATTTTCAAAACATATAGATTATCTTATTTCCCTCGGGGGAAGTATGGAAATGGGCAAAGAGTGGAGGAGAGAAGCCGGATGGAGAGATCAGCATGAAAAATACAATGAGGATCGCGAGGCTTTCGAAAAGGATTTTGAAGAAATGTGGAGCGTTATAGAAAGACAGGCGCCGTCGGTTATGGACGAAGTTATACCAAGGTCAGACTTGATAATTAAAATAGGCGAGGAGCATGAAATAGAAGAAATCACAACGCCGAAAAAGAGTGCAAAACCAGAAGCCGGAACCCTCGCAGCGCGCGTTTTACCCGATAGATACCGGAAGCTGAACTGGCTTATACGCGTGTTGCTTTCCCCGGGCATTATACCTCACGAGCTAGGCCACATAGCCGAGGGCCTAATAAACGGCCGTATATCGCTAAAAGACATAAAGCCAAGGCACCTCCTGGAAGGAGTGCCGGGTGAGGTAAGAGGGCCTCCGGCTCTTATCGGCATGTTAGTAAACGCTATATTGGGCATAGCATTACCCGTCCTATCTTTACTGTTGTTAGGACGCATTCCCGCAGAGCTTACCGTCTTCACCAGCATAAACCTGCTTGTACTTATAGCCGATGTATTCCTCCCGGTATTTAAGGGATATCTTTATAAGAGTGATTTTTATAAGGCATTCGGACAATTTATAGTTTCTTCTGTGCGATTAAAACAAAAAAGCGTGCCCATATATGATGATGACGTGAAAAGGGCTCCCGGTACACCCGGTTTAGATTTGGAAGAAGATAGGTCTATAATCAACCTTATTAACCAACAGGTTACAGGCGAATGTACAGAAAACGCCAAAATAGGCGATGACGTTATAGACCTAATAGCATCCGGACCCAACATAAGTTACAGGAAAAATAATCTGGTGGCTTTTTTGAAAACCGGAAAACTTAAACTAAAAACACTTGAGCTTGGAAAAGAAGTTTTATTGCCGAGAGGGCAGGGAGAAAAAGCCAGAAAATATCTAGGCGTCGTAAGCTATTATGACGTCAGGACAGGAATTATTTACGTTACTGCTGAATTTATGAGAAGGCTAAAAAAACAGAAAGAAAAACAGAAATATATTATAGCGCAGGTACTGGTTCATGAACATACGGCTAATTTTGAAGGTTCGCCGCTTGCCGGCTCAAGACACGCTATTTCGTGCGTAGCTGAACTCGACCTTTCTACCAAGGAAGCAAGAGAGAAAGGCGTAAGCGATTTGAATCTTTTCATTCTTGATATAGCTGTCGAACAGAAAAATATAACCTACCTCCTGCACGTATTGAACGACTATGAGCCGAAAAGAGACCGCACAGGACTATTCAAGGTCGCTCTCAACGACGCCATATCCATGGCACTTAAAAATGTCGATAAATTTAGGCCACGTGATTGGAGAGAGTTGATATGCCTTTACAGACACTGGCTTGAGACAGGCGAGACCCTTGAATGGATAAAAAAGCGCTTGGATACTATGAAAACGCAACACTTGATTACGTCAAGAATGTTAAAAGATAATTTCTTTGAATACAGCTATGATGCCTTAAATAACGATGGTACAAAAAGGAATGTAACAGTTTACATCCCCGAGGTAAAAGCGGATATCTCTTTAGAGGGATTTATACCTGTAATATATGAACTTGATGAACAAAAAATTCAGGAGCTCGAGAAAGAAGTAAGGACGGAAAGAGAGCGATTTAAGTTAGAAGCGGAAAAGCTAAAAGAAAGTCCTCTGGGAAAAGAGGTAAGGTCCCTCCTTGATATAGCGACAGACCCCGCCAGAATTCCCGAGGTGGCGGAGGCTGAGGAAGCCGTAAGGAAGGCTAAGGAAGAAAATACAAACGAAGCGTGGTCTCGAGCGGAAGATTTAAGCAAGCGCGCCTGGGATACTGCAGCCTGGAAAAAATACGAAGGAAAACGCAAGGAATTATCAAATTTGATGACTATTGAGCGGGAAGAGATTAAATTAAAGATGGATGAACTTGTTACCGTAAAAGTCGAGCCTATGGCAAATCTTCTTTGCCGTCAGGTTTTGGAATTGCTCGGCAAATCACCTACCCCCGTTGTTGTTACTATTTGCGGTTCGGGCGCCGCCGGAAAAGATACGCTGGAGAAAATGTTGTGGCAGAAGCTTCAGGGCGCAAACGTAGCTGAAAACGCCATAGTTACTTTACCTACGGATGAATACCTACATCTGAGTGACAGACGATATTGGGTATTTTG
>JAFGLX010000011.1 GCA_016927795.1 Candidatus Omnitrophota bacterium | reverse complement strand
GCTTCGGCGCTTATGCAATTCCGCTTTTGATAGCTGTCTGGGGTTTCATGTTTCTTTTTGAAGAAAAACCGAAGAAGTTTTATACCCGTGCCTTCGGGGCCGCCTTTTTCATTTTATCAACAAGTTCCGTTTTCAGCGTCATAGGCGCGCAGGAATCTATTTATAAGTTCCAGAAAGGCGGTCTGATAGGACTTGTATTCTCCAACTTTATGCTTAAGTATCTTGGAACCGCCGGGACGTTTATCGCTATATTCGTAATCTTCCTGCTGTCTCTTATTGTTACCACGGATTTACTTATATTTTCGTTCCTGGGCTGGATGCCGCGCGGACTTAAAACTTTATTGGAAAATTTGAGAGCTGTCTTCAGCGGGATGCCGAAACAAAAAAGCGTAATCATAAAAAGCAGTTCAACCGGAAGCTCGCCCCCGTCAGGCCTTCGCATAAAAACTACCGCCCAGCCCACAAAAAAACCTGATACCGCGCCACAAATGGTTAAAGATAAGGCAGAGAAACCTTCTCCTGCTAGGCGGCCCGCACAGGAGGTATCCACAGGCGAGAAAACTAAAGCAGAGAATGGACCCAAGGTTTTTCAGAAGAAACCTTACGATTTTCCGTCTCTCGATATTTTGCGCGACCCGCCCGAGGGCGACGGGATATTCATACAGGATAACCTTGACGAAAACTCAAGGATTTTAGAAGAGACGTTGCGGGATTTCGATATTGAGGCTAAAGTGGTAGACGTAAGCAAGGGGCCGATTATCACAAGGTATGAACTGGAACCCGCAAGGGGTGTTACCATTAACAGGATTTCGGCCTTGAGCGATAACATAGCGTTGGCGATGAAAGCGGTAAGCATAAGAATAGTGGCGCCGATTCCCGGAAAAGGAACCGTAGGCGTTGAGGTACCCAACCCTAAAGCGACTTTCGTATATCTAAAAGAGATACTCAATTCAAAAAAATTCAGGGACACCGCCTCAAAATTGAAATTAGCCCTGGGCAAGGACATATCAGGCGCTCCTATAGTTACGGATTTAGATGATATGCCGCACCTTCTTATAGCAGGAGCGACAGGTTCCGGTAAGACAATATGCGTAAACAGCCTTATTACGACGCTTTTATACAACGCCTCGCCGGAAGAACTTAAATTTCTTATGGTGGATCCTAAAAGAGTAGAGTTGGCAGTTTTTAATGATTTGCCGCACCTTCTGGCGCCCGTTGTTACCGACCCCAAGAGAGTTTCCAGCGCGTTAAATTGGGTCGTGAACGAAATGGAAAGAAGATTCGAGTTATTTGCAGGGTTAGGCATAAAGAACATAGGCGGCTATAAAAAAAGAGAGATAAGCGAGAAGCTTCCCATATTACCTTACATAATAGTTATAATAGATGAGTTAGCCGATCTTATGCTGGTAGCGCAGCAGGAAGTTGAGAATATGATAACAAGACTTGCGCAGCTGTCTAGGGCAGTCGGTATACATATGGTTATAGCAACACAGAGGCCTTCGGTGGACGTTATAACAGGCGTGATAAAAGCAAATTTTCCGGCCAGAATCTCGTTCAAGGTGGCATCAAAGGTGGACTCCAGAACGGTAATTGATATGAACGGCGCAGAAAAGCTTTTAGGTAAGGGAGACATGCTTTTTATAGAGCCTGGCAACCCTAAACCTATCCGCGCCCAGGGCACGCTTGTTACAGACGAAGAAATAGCCAGGATAACCACTTTCATAAAATCTCAGCGAAAACCCGAATTTGAAGAGGATATAATAAAAGGCATTGAGAAACCGCAATTTAAGACTTTTGAAAAAGACGAAGTTTACGAAGAAGCGGTAAAACTTGTTATCCAGACCAGACAAGCTTCGGTGTCCATGTTGCAGAGAAGACTTGGTGTTGGCTATACCAGAGCCGCCCGCCTCGTAGACATGATGGAATCTGAAGGCATAGTGGGGCCCTATCAGGGCTCCAAGCCAAGGGAGATTCTTATCGATAGCCTTGACGACAGGGAATCTTAACAATCCAATCTGTCGCCCTAAACAGTTCTTGGAATACCCGGCATGGAAAACAGAGAAAATAGCGACAGCATAAAAAATCTTAAAGAAATAGGCGACATCTTAAGCCGTGCCCGCCACGATAAAGGTATAACACTTGAAAAGGTTCACAAGGTAACGAGGATCCAGCCGCGCATAATAGAGGCTTTTGAGAAAGGCGTTGCGGACCAGATTTTAAACAACAAAGTCTATAGTATACTTTTTTTGCGGAAATATGCGTCATTTTTGGGTCTGAATGCGGATGAGCTAGCCGCCCGTTATAAGGCATCTTATAAAGACGATGAAAGTAAGAAATTAGACTTAACCGACCACTTGCCGGAAAAGGAGCTGGATTTTCGGAAGTGGGTCGCTGCGGCGGTTTTTTTGTTACTGGCGTTTATATCCATACACCTCACTTTTGTTCTAGGTTCTAAATTGATAGCCCTTTTTCACAATATGTCCGTGAAAAAAACAGCCTCTGCCAAGGCAAAAAAAATAGATGTAAAAAAAGAGGATAAAAGCGACCCGCAGCGTTTTTACATACCGAAAGATAAACCGATAATTCTTTCCCTGCGCAGCACAAACGACGTATGGATGAAGGTGAAAAAAGACGGCAGGACGGTATTCGAAGGTACGCTTTCGAAGGGCGCCTCCAAAGAGTGGTTGGCTGACGACCATGTCGATTTATGGGCAGGCCGGGCCGAGGCGCTGGAGATTGAGATAAACGGATTTCCAACCGGTAAAATCGGGGAAGGCAATATCAAAAATATAAGAATTTCGAGGCAGGGTTTAAAGATCAATAATAAGTGGTTATTAGAAGCAAAAGATTAAGATACCCCTCTTCGGGCGCAAGGCACAGTCTATCTAACGCGAAGACCAGGCCGGATATATTTATAGTAAGCATGGGTTGCCCCAGAAACCTTGTGGATAGCGAGGTTCTTGCCGGTAGTCTTAAAAGTAAAGGTTTTCGCATACTCCATAAACTCGGGAATGGAAATAATACCGCCGCCATTGTAAATACATGCGGATTTATCGAAGACGCAAAGAACGAGTCGATAGACATAATCCTTGAATTAGCAGATCTGAAACGGCAGGGGAAGCTCGCATTTCTTATCGTTACTGGGTGCCTTTCCCAGAGATATTCAAAAAACCTTATAAAAGAAATAAGCGAAATCGACGGCATATTCGGCAGCGGTACCTTTTTTAAAATACCTGAATATATGGGCGAAGTGCTGGAGGGCAAAAAACCGGTCATTATAGATAGAATTCCGTCGTTTTTGTATGACCACACCTTCCCGCGTGTCGTCATTACGCCAAAACACTCCGTGTACGTTAAGGTCCAGGAAGGCTGCATGAATAATTGCAGCTATTGTGTTATACCCCGGCTAAGGGGCCGGTTTCGCTCCAGGGATATGGATTCTCTTTTAAATGAGATTTCCGTATTGCGCGAAAAAGGTGCCAAAGAAATAAATTTAATCGGCCAGGACACGACTCTTTACGGTATAGACAGGTATAAGGAATTAAGATTGGCAAAATTACTGAAAGAGGCATCTCGCATTATGAAGAACCGCTGGGTGAGGATACTTTATACGCATCCGGCGCATTACACCGAAGAATTGATAGGCGTAGTACACGACAGCCTTTCCATATGCAAATATTTGGATATACCGATACAGCACATAAGCGATAAAATGTTAAAGAGAATGAACCGGCATATAAGCAAAAAAAATATAATTTCGCTTATAAAAAAATTGAGAAAAAGCATTCCAGGTCTCGCCATAAGAACGTCGGTAATGGTAGGATTTCCCGGAGAGACCGACAGAGACTTCGATGAGTTGGAAAATTTTGTAAAGGACATAAAATTTGAGAGGCTCGGCGCGTTCATCTATTCACGCGAAGAGGGCACGAAAGCGTTTGATTTCAGTGAACAGATATCTCACGCGGAGAAAAAGAGCAGGTTTGACCGTATAATGAAAGCGCAGAGAGAAGTTTCAACTCAGGTTAACGGTGAGTATATGAATAAGGTAAAAGATGTGCTTATAGATGAAACAAGGCCGGCGGCGCCGGGCTGTTATGTCGGCAGAACCGAACACGACGCCCCGGAAGTGGACGGTATGATTTATGTAAGATCGGAAAGAGCCCTAAAAGCGGGAGATCTCGTAAAGGTGAAAATAGAAGATACAATGGAGTATGATCTTGTAGGAAGCGCATTATAATGCCGGCGCAAAATAGCGCATAGCCAGTAGGAATAACAGGTAAAAAATGAATATCGCGAACAAATTGACCATATCCAGAATTTTTCTGACATTTGTATTTATGATATTCCTGTTTTTTAAAGGCCCGGTATTTAAGGTGTTAGCGCTTCTGACATTCATGCTTGCAAGCTGGACGGACTTTTTGGACGGATTTTTAGCCAAAAAAAGAAATGAAATTTCCGTTTTCGGTAAATTTATGGACCCTATAGCAGATAAGGTATTGGTGATATCCGCCTTTCTTGCATTTGTCGAAATGAAATTGGTGCCGGCGTGGATAATAGTAATAGTGGTTTCAAGGGAGTTCATAATCACAGGCCTTCGCCTTATTGCCCTGGCAAAGGGCGAGATTATAGAGGCGGCTATAGCAGGTAAACATAAAACGGTTTCGCAGATGCTGTCTATTTACGTTATACTGCTATTTATTATTTTTAGGGAAGTGGGGAATAATATATTCAAATTCTGGTCGCCCGGTACCGACCATTTATTCAAAAATGTAATTTTTTTCATGATGGTTATAACGGCTTTGTTGACGCTTATAAGCGGGATGTCGTATATAATTAAAAATAAAGGACTTTTTTTGAACCATTCGCAGTGACGCAGGCAGTTTACCCAGTTCAATCCAGAACGCCCAGCGGTTTCGGCCCAGAGATGAAGGGTTCAGGGGATTGGAAGAAAAGACACGCTCTTTAGGGGATGGATTGAACGGGGTTTGTGGGAATATAGCGCAGGACAAATACCTCTATTTATCCGGGCAAACCCGTATGTTCCATAGAAATATGAAGAAACTGGCAAAATTACTGGCCACAGTATTTTACATAGGTTTTATACCAATAGCGCCCGGTACCGCAGCGAGCATAGCAGCTTTATTTCTTTATGTTGCCATGAAAGGAGATGTATTTTTTCACACCACGGCCACATTATTTTTCCTTATAGCGGGATTTTGGGCTGCGGGCATAACAGAGAAAGAGTTAGGGAAAAAGGACCCGCCACAGATTGTGATAGACGAGTTCGCTTCCATGTTGCTTGTATATTTTTTCGTACCGTTCAACTGGAAATATATAATTACAGGCTTTTTTTTATTCAGGATTTTGGACGTAATTAAAATTCCGCCTATAAGGAAACTCGAAGCCCTTCCGGCCGCCTTCGGCATAATGACGGATGATATCGCATGCGCCATGCTTACCAATATAATCCTTCAGGTGCTAAAGACCACGCCTCTCTTATTTTGAAAAAAAATCAAAAAATTGTTGACAAATATTTAAAAATGCGCTAAAATAAAAGGCGTGCATAGGGTAGGGTATTATGCACGCCATAACACGAAGAGCCCCGAAAAGGACCCGTGTTCAATAGAAAAATTATACCCCCGTAAAGTTGAACTTGTCAAGAAAAAAGGGAGTTGTGAATATAATATTTGAATCGTTCCGTTAGAGTTTTTATATATGATTACTGTGAGAGGAGCCCTCTAAATCTAAAGGCTAAGGCTACCTCCCCGCAGGGGATTCTTGCTCATAAATGTGCAAGTTAGATTACAGCGATTATTATTCTGGTAATCACTATAATCTATTCTTAATCGCTGTAATCATCGTAGAAAAGTGTAACGCAATATTAAAAACATTACAAAGGGAAGTTATGAAAAAGACATGCATATTTGTTTTCTTGTTTTTTGTTTGTTTATCCGGGAAGTGCTTTAGCGCATCCGATTGGCGTGATGTGACGAATAATCTCGCGGGAGGAGAGTTTTATTCAATCAAAGAAGGCCCCGCAGGCAATTTTTTATATGTAGGCACCTCTTATGGCCTATATAAAGTAGGAGAGAGGCGGAAGGAATGGGAAGGCGTGTTTTTATGCAAAGGAAAGGATAAGGGAGTATACGGTATATGTTTAAGCGGTAAAAACGAAATTTATATCGGTACGGGAAGCGGTTTATATAAATCCGTCGACCGTGCTGCGAGCTGGAGGCGGATTTTTAAAATCAGAGAACCCGGAAACCGCTGTACGTCTGTGGAGTTCCTTCCGCACAAAAATAGGATTTATTTAGGAACTCTTAAAGGTTTATTCTGGACAGAAGACGGCGGTAAGGCATGGCACAGAAAAACGGGTATAATGGGTAACTGCGAAATTAAATCCATAACGACGGATATAAGGCAGGGTTCAAGCTCTATTTTTATAATTTGCGGAAACGGCCTGTATAAAACTGGCGAATCCACAACAGGATATGAAAAAATATTCGGTTTTCGCTATGGCGAAGAAAATTCATCTGATGATGAATCCGAAGACACAGGCGATTATGCGGAAAGCGAAAGCACTTTTTTACTTAACGAGGTTATTTTCAAAAACGGTATCCTATATCTCTGCACAAGCAAGGGGCTTTATATTTCAGATTCGTCCGGCGAAACGTGGAGACGATTTAACGATGCAGGTCTGACGAAGGCCGAAGTAAAATGCGTTTATCCCGAAAAGAAAATTGGGTGTATAGGAAGTATTTTTGCAGCTGCAGAAAAAGGCGTTTTTATATATAGGGAAGGAAAATACGCATGGGAAGAAATAGATACGGGCATGGATTCATGGAACATAAAAAAGCTCCTCGCAGACGCCAGCCATGATTATATATATGTGCTTTGCAAAAACAAAATTTATAAAATGAATATACGCGACCTAGAGGATGTCGCTGGAGATTTACCGAATAAAGATATTTCATCCGTTTTTGGACATGAACCTACCGTCGACGAGGTACGCACTATGGCGCTAGCATATGCCGAAGTCCAGCCCGACAAAATTGAGAGGTGGAGAAGGCAGGCAAAGTTAAAAGCTATTCTTCCCAAGGTTGTTATAGGCGTGGATTGTTCGCGTAGTGATACTTATGAAATTTATACATCTTCCTCTCAGTCATACTGGTTGTACGGGCCGCGTGACAAAACGGAAGGCTGGGATTTGAGCCTTTCCTGGGACTT
>JAFGLX010000010.1 GCA_016927795.1 Candidatus Omnitrophota bacterium | reverse complement strand
TAAGGAAGAAAACAAAAAAGTTCTGGAAGATATACAGAAGGATATAGATACCTACTGGGAACGGCTCGAAAAACTGGTTCAGGCAACTTCTGCTTAGAACACACACTAACCTCCCGCCGACATTAATTAAACTATAAATCCTAAATAACAAGCTACAAACTATGGTTTGAGAAATTGGAATTTGAGATTTGGAATTTGTTTCGGATTTAGAATTTTGTCTAATAGGCATTTGCCCTTTACAACCTGTAAGGTATCGGGATATAATAAGAGAAATGCCGTAATTTTGCCACGGGAGGTTTAATCATGATTAACGAGAATATAAGGCAAGCCCTGGAGATGACTTTTTTCAATAACAGGATTACAGACTACCTTATATGCGTTTTTATAATTCTGGCCGGATGTATTATCGTCAAAGTATTCCAGCGTGTATTATTAAAGCGTCTTAAGGCATGGTCGGAAAAAACAGCTACTACCCTTGACGATTTCATCATAAGCGTTATTCAGCGTATCGCCCTGCCCCTGGCGTATTTTGGCGTTTTATACATGGGGATTAATACGCTGGACATGGACCCCATACTTAAAAAAGTGATAGATATCGCGATGATGACGGTGCTTACCGCCTTCACCGCGCGCCTGGCGACGATTCTTATAAGCTACGGGTTTGATATTTACTGGAAAAGCAAAGGTAAGAGCGAAACGCTGGAGCGCAGCTTGTCCGGGATTCTCAGGGTATTAAAACTGGTAGTGTGGGGGCTGGCAGTAACGTTTTTCCTTGATAACCTCGGGTTTAAGATATCAGCCGTCATAGCCGGGCTCGGCATAGGCGGTGTCGCGGTAGCGCTCGCGGCACAAGCAGTTTTGGGAGATTTGTTCAGCTATTTCGCCATAGTCTTTGACAGGCCGTTTGAAATAGGGGATTTCATAATAATAGGTGACTACCTGGGCTCAATCGAGTACATAGGGGTTAAGACCACGCGCATACGGAGCCTTGGTGGCGAGCAGCTTATTTTTTCAAACACAGACCTTACGAATTCACGCGTAAGGAACTATAAGAGAATGGATAAAAGAAGGGTTGTTTTCAGGCTTGGCGTTACGTACCAGACGCCCCTTGAGAAACTGAAAACCATACCATTGGTAATCGAGAAGATTATAAAGGAAACAAAAGATACGGTTTTTGACCGTGCGCATTTCTTCTCCTACGGCGACTTCAGCCTGATTTTCGAGATTGTTTACTATGTAATGGGTAGCGACTACAACAAATATATGGACATACAGCAGAAGATAAATTTCGGCATAAAAGAACAATTCGAAAAGCAGGGGATAGAGTTTGCCTACCCCACGCAGACGTTATATCTCAACAAGGCTGCCTGAAATATACAATTAACCAGAAACGATTATGAAAATTCTCATAACAGGGGCGACCGGTTTTATCGGACGAAATTTGTCAAAACGGCTTGTGGACGAAGGGCATGATGTGGTATGCTGCGGCCGTTCTTTCGGGAAGCTCGGGAGACTCCTTAACCGGGTAAAGACGGCGTATATCAGGCTGGAGGACAAAAACACTATACTGGAGACGCTGGAACGGGAAAAGCCGGAGGTTCTTTATCATTGCGCGGCGCTTGTGGAAAGCTCGAATCTTGACAGGCTGCGGCGCGCGAACGTGGAAGGCACAAGGGCCGTTTTTGACGCGTGTATCGCGGGAGGCGTAAAGAAGATAATTTATTTAAGTTCGGTCGCCGTAATAACCGGAAACAACGAGGTGCCGCTTAAGGAAGATCTGCCGTACAGCGCCACAAACCCTTACGGCCAGTCGAAACTTGAGGCTGAATTGCTAGCCATCGAGTACAGGAGAAAAGGCCTTAAAATCGCGATTCTCAGGCCATGCATGGTTTACGGGGAGGGCGAGCCGCACGGTTTGCCGTATCTTGTGAAGGCTCTGAAAAAACGCCTGTTTCCGGTTTTCGGGAAAGGTGATAACAAAACTCATCTCGTATCGGTGGAAAACGTGGTTGACGTAATGGTATTATGCCTCGCCAGGGAAGAAGCGTATGAAGGCGCCTATTTCATAGCCGATAAGGATATTTTAACGATGAAGGAGCTCTTAGACTATATCGCGGATATCCTTGAAATAAAACGACCCTTCGTTATACCGGATACAATAGTAAGGATTTTGATAAAACTTCCGGTTATGGGAAGGAAAATCGCTCTATTTTTAAAGGAGAGGGTTTATAGCATAGAACGCCTGCGGGAGAGGCTGGGGTATGTCCCGAGAGTTTCCGTGCATGAGGGCCTTAGACGGGCCGTAGCGTCTTTTAAGGACAGGAGGTAAAAATGGCGAAGGTACTCGTAACTTATTACTCCGGTTCAGGCAATACGGGGAAAATGGCGGAGAAAATAGCCGAGGCCGTTAAAAAAGAAAATGTTGATGTGACATTAAAAGAGGTAGGGAGCGTAAAGGCAGGCGAACTTACCGGCTACGACGGTGTTATTATAGGCTCACCTACTTATTACGGCACCATGGCGTGGCAGGTAAAGAAACTTCTGGATGAAAGCGTGAGCCTGCACGGCAGCCTGAAAGGAAAAGTGGGAGGGGCGTTTTCGTCAGCAGCTAATATAGGTGGAGGAAACGAGACCACTATTACGGACATACTTAACGCGCTTTTGATTCATGGGATGATTATACAGGGTGAGCCGATGGGCGACCACTATGGCCCCGTCGCGATAGGCTCTCCCGACGCGAGGTCGCTTAAGTGCTGCGAACGCCTCGGTAAAAATATAGCTAATTTAGTAAAAAAATTGACTTGAAAATAGGGGATTCGCAAAGGGTTGCGAAATAACCAAGATACAAGAAACAATAACCAAACAAATTCCAATAATCAATGATCAATCACCAAATTTATGTTTGATGTATTTTTGGTTATTGGAATTTGGTCATTGGTGATTATTTGATTATTGTTTCTTGGTTATTGGAGTTTTTGAAATATCCGTGTAAATCTGTTTTTCAATCCGTGTTAAATATGATATACGATCCGTTCCAGGAAGAAGCGATAAAATACATAAAAGAGGGCCACTCCGTTATAGTTTCGGCTCCGACGGGCGCGGGTAAGACCGTTATCGCCGAGTACGTTATAAACGACTGTCTCGAAAAGGGCGTAAAAGCGGTATATACCGCTCCCATAAAAGCGCTCTCAAACCAGAAATTCCGCGAGTTCCAGGAGAAATTCCCCGAAAAGATAGGGATTCTCACTGGCGACGTGAGCATAAACCCCGAAGCGCCTATCCTCATAATGACGACCGAGATTTTCCGCAACAAGGTGCTGGAGGAGAGAACGGGCCTTGACGAATACGCCTGGATAATATTTGACGAGATACACTACATAGACGACTACGAGCGCGGCACCGTTTGGGAGGAATCCCTTATATTCCTTCCCAAGCACATGAAGTTACTGGCGCTCTCCGCCACGATACCGAACATAGGGGACTTTTCCGAGTGGATACATTCCATTCACAAAAAGCCGCTTAAAATAGTGAAAGAGAATAAAAGGCCGGTCCCGCTTCATTTCTTTTACCAGTGCCAGGGAGAAATTCTTGACAACTTGAACAAGGTAAGGCGCCTTGAGGCCGGAATAAAAAAGTTTTACACCTATAAAGGTAGGAGCTATTACAAAAAAGAGCACATAAAGCCAAACAGGCCCACCTCTTTAATAAGCCATCTTTTTAAAAATGAGAGGCTGCCGTGCATATATTTTTCTTTCGGAAGGAGAAGGTGTGAATATCTTGCCGAGGAGATGCAGGGATTTGACTTTCTTGCGGCGGAGGAAAAAGAGAAGATAAGAAACCTTTACCACGCGCTTTGCGAGAAATACGACCTTTCAAACGAGAAATCGGCCCTGCGACTTTTCCCGCTTATAGAAAGGGGCATTGCCTATCATCACGCGGGTATGCTTCCTACATTGAAAGAGGCGGTAGAGAGGCTTTTCACATCGCGTCTCATAAAGGTCATATTCACGACCGAGACCTTCGCTCTCGGCATAAACATGCCTGCCCGCACCGTGATATTTGACGAATTGAGGAAATTTTACGGGCGTTTCCATCAGAATTTAAGGACACGCGATTTTTACCAGATGGCGGGAAGGGCGGGCCGCCGCGGCATAGATAAGGAAGGTTTTGTATATTCACGCGTCAACCCGCATTTTATCTCCTTTAATGAGCTTAAAAGAGTAATATACTCCGAGCCGGAACTTGTGCGCTCGAGGTTTAACGTCTCTTACGCCACCATACTCAATCTTTACGCCAAATACGGCGAGAAACTGTACGACATATACCCCCTTTCCTTTCATTATTTCCGCGAGAAGGAAAAATTGAAACAGAGGGCGCTTGCCCTCATCCGCGCAAGAGTGGAAATGCTGAAAAAACTCGGGTGCATAAAAGATGAAAAGCTTACGGAAAAGGGAGTGTTTGCCGGCAGGATTTACGGGTACGAACTCTCGCTTTCAGAGCTCTATGATGCGAACGTGCTGGAATATCTTTCGGATAAGGAAATGGCCATACTTGCGCTTGCGCTTGTCTTCGAGCCGCGCAAAGGTTTTTTAAAGCCGAATCTCAGCAAGACGAGCCGCAAACTGCAGAACATAACAGACGGCATAGTAGCCCGCGTAAACAAACTGGAGAAGAAAATGGGAATCGAGCCTTTAAGCAAGGCATACATGTATCATCTCTCGCCGGTTATCGAGGCGTGGATGGAAGGGGAGGAATTCAGCAAAATATTGCGCTACGGCAACTCTGACGAAGGTGAGGTAATACGCTATTTCAGGATGGCCATTCAGATTCTCCGCGAGATTCTCGATACCCCGGTCTCGCCCGAAGTGAGAATGAAGATAAAAAACGCGCTTAACGTAATAAACCGCGACATAATAGACGCCGAGAAGCAGCTAAGGATGTAGCCGCTATAAACCGCATTAAAACGGAACGTAATCATGCCCGCTAAAAGAAAACGCAGAATAAATAACTCGATAACGGAGGGGAAGCTTGGCGCTTCGCTATGGAAGCTCGCCATGCCCATGATGGCGGGGGCGCTTCTCCAGAATCTTTTCACGCTTACTGACCTATTTTTCGTAGGAAGACTCGGTTATGTAGCGGTCGGCGCCCTTACCATAGCAGGCGTCGTTATTTCCATAATAATGATGCTATCTATGGGGATATCCGCCGGGACCACGGCTTTGATAGCCCATTTTACCGGAAAGAAAGATTATGGTTCCGCGGATAAGGTTCTTTTCCAGACGGTTATAATAAGCGTTGTATGCTCCCTGGCTACGGTCCTTGCCGGGATTTTCGGAAGGTATTTCTTGCTGCGCCTTTTCGGGGCGACAGAAGAGGTAATCCCCGCGGCTTCGGAGTACATCAGGATAGTTTTTACCTTCTCGATTACGATATTTCTTTTCATAGGATTCAACCAGGCGCTAAGGGGTTCCGGTGACGCGGTTACGCCGCTTAAGATTCTTCTTTTCGCGAACGTTTTAAATATAGTCCTCGACCCGCTTTTTATATTCGGAATTGGTTTTTTTCCGCGTCTCGGGGTGGCAGGCTCCGCCATAGCGACAGTCATAAGCAGGGGCGCCGGCGTATTTATCCTTTTCATGCACTTTATTTTCGGAGACTCAAGCCTGCATTTTAAAAGGGGCGTTTTCAGGATTAACATTCCGCTTGTGGCGCGAATGGTAAAAATAGGATTTTTTACGTCATTCGAGGTTATGCTTAGGCAGATATCGATACTTCTTCTGTGGCGGCTTATCGCTTCTTTCGGCACCGCGTCCATAGCGGCGACTGGTATAGTGATGCAGATTAGAATGGCCGTTATGATGGTAGGTTTCGGCATGGGCGCGGCCGCGAGCGTTCTTATAGGGCAAAACATGGGTGCTTCGCAGCCCGCGAGGGCCGGGAAGTCCGGCT
>JAFGLX010000141.1 GCA_016927795.1 Candidatus Omnitrophota bacterium | reverse complement strand
GTTAAAAACTTTCATAAAAGATACCGGGCCGCTTGAAATTCCACCCGTAGAGCGTACCGGAGAATTTTTGGGCCTGAGTCGCGAAAAACTGAAACCCGTGCCGCCCCCGGATTTGTGTATAAGCGCAGTATCCTTGATAGTCTTGAATATCGATTCCATAGAATCCTCTATGGGCAGGACAAAACATGCGGATAGCTGCTGGAGGTCGCGCCCGGCGTTTATAAGCGTGGGGGAATTCGGCATAAATTCCAGATTCGCCATCACTTTAAAAAATTCTTCCTCGGTTTGCGCTATATCCTTGTTCTTGTTGTAGAACCTGTCCGCTTTTGCGATGTTCTTGGCAACTCTTCTAAACATTTCTTCGGGAGTTTCCAGAATCTCTCCTTTTTCGTTTTTAGCCAGGTATCTTTTCCTTAAAACCCTCACTGAATTTTCGGACAGGCTTAGAGAATCACTTCCCATTTTCAGCTCTCCTTAAATAATATTTTATTTTGTTTAAAAAAGAGACCTAAAACTATGTTTATAAAAAACAAAGCAATTATATCACGCGATTTATTGGTTGTCAAGAAAGAGATACAATTAGTAGTGCCTATCTAAGTTAGAAGATACTACAAATTGTATATCCGGAGGTTCAGAGGGAACTGGGATATTTGAGCTATCTGTGGGATATATAACTATAAATGTAATCGGTATTTTTATATGTCCGCGAAATCTATTCTTTTTTGCTTTTCAGCGTATCTTTGAGTTCGCTGATTCCGGCGGCAAGCGCTATAATCCCGCCAAATATAAGCATGGGAGGAATCGTTCCTCTCAAAATAAAAAGAAATTCATACCACCAGGCTACAAGAAGTATTAAACCTAAAAATGCGATTGCGCCCCCTACCACAATGCTCAAAGTTTTCCCCATACCCCTCACCTCCTGATACATTATGATAGCACAACATTATAAAAAGTAAAGATTTTTTGTTACAAGAAAAAATCTTTTTATTTCCACCGGAAAAATTTTTGCCGTAACCGGGATTAACGCAAAATACCGCGTATCTTAAAAGTAATTCCGCGTCTTCTCCGGCAGCTACGAAATGCTAGTAGTAATCGCTCATAAAATTTTTTATTATATTTTCACGCGTAACGATTCCGATTACTTTATTGTCTTTTACGACCGGCAGGCGTCTGAAAGGGCGTTCGGTGAATATTTTTGCGACATGCTCCAGGGAATCGCTCTCTTTTACAACTACGATATCCGTTGTCATGATATCACGCGCTGTCATTGTCATGAATTTTTCCGATTCCATGGCCCTTATTATATCCTGTTCTGAAACTATGCCTACAAGCTCTCCGGTCTCGTTAATAATAGGTATATTGCTTATTTTTTTTTCCGTAAGAAATTTGCTGATCTGCTGTACACTATCGCTCGCCTTGGCCGCAATGATTTCTTTTTTCATAATATCCCTTACATAACCCATAATTTCACCTCTTCTTTAATTTTTCGCAAAAAGGTATTTTTTGTTAAAGGCGATTTCACGTACGGAATCAAAGATCCTTACGGAAATGCGACCTTTTTTTCCCGAAAAAGCCATAATACCTATTTTATCCTTACCTATCTCCAACTGCAGTTCGCAATTTCTCCATCGTATATTATAGCGCATACTTTTCCAGACTTGTGGCAGGCGGGGATAAAAAGAAGGTATACCGCCTATTACGCGGAAACCGGAAAAGCCCATTATTGCGGCCTGCCAAGTACCGCCTAGACTGGCTGCATGGATACCTTCCCTGCAGTTGCCATGCGTATTTTTTAAATCCGCATAAAGGGAAAAAAGGAAAAAAAGATATGCCCTTGTGGTATCCCCGAGTTCAGAGGCAATTATCGAATATATGCTGGGGCTTAAAGAAGATTTGTGAAGCGTCCTTTTGGCATAATACAGATAATTTCTTATCTTGTCGCGCTTGGTAAATTCTTCGCCGAAAAGATACAAAAGCATAACAACGTCCGCCTGCTTAACAAGCTGTGTTTTATTAAAGTCGTCTATTGAAACACCCGGCGGAAGAACCGGCATAAAATAACGGTTGAAGTGTTTCAAAATTATGTCTCTCTTTTTAAGATAGCCGTCAAATTCCTCGATAATACCTTTTGATTTGGAAAACGGAACTCTTATTCTGTCGGATACACGTTTCCATTTGTTTACCTCTCCGGATTTAAGTAAAATTTTCTTGCTTATCTTAGCCATGGGCCGCGGATACTTTTTGCCGAAATATTCATAGAATCGTATCGCCTCATGTATATTCCACCGCGCCATTCTATTTACGTAAGCGTTATTGTTAACATTTTCGTGAAACTCATCCGGTCCTATAACCCTATTTATATGGAATTCTTCTGTCTCCTTATTATACGTGATACGGCTCGCCCAGAACCTGGCTGTTTCAAACATTATCTCAAGACCTGCCCGTAACATAAAATCTGTATCGGACGTCGCAGTGAAATAATGCGATACGCCGTATGCTACGTCCGCAACTATATGATGCTCCATATCCATGGTATGTATTTCCACGATTGAGCCGTCCAGGTTTTTCGCGTACGGAGGAGTTGTCTCGGCCCCGGTATCAGCCGACTCCCATGGAAAAAGCACCCCTTCAAAATCATGGCTCTCGGCGATTTTCCTGGCTTCGGCCATACGGTTAAACCTGTACATCAGGAGGTTCCTCGCGATTTTAGGGTTTGTATATATAAAAAACGGCAACATAAAGAGTTCTGTGTCCCAAAAAATATGTCCTCTGTAACCGTTGCCGCTTAACGTCCTTGCGCTTATGCTGACATCGTCGTTCGTCTCGTTGCCCGCTATTAAAAGGTGATAAATGTTGAAACGCAACGCTTTTTGCGCCTCATGGTCGCCGTCTATTTCTACGTCGGCCCTTCGCCACGCCCTTTCGCAAGCGCCTATATGCCTTTTCAGGAGGTCTTCAAAGCCTATTTTTTTCGCCCTGCGCAATTCCCCTATAGATGTGTTCTTTAACATCCTGTAAGATATGTGTTTCGATGTATATATGGAGAAAAGTTTCGTGAAACAGGCGCTCTCTCCTTTGCCAAGCGTCATATTAAAAATCTTATTGAGCGTGCCTATGCTCTTGCTCCTGCCTCTGGCAATGGCCAGGAATGTGCCATAAGCTATCCATATTTTTTTTGTGAACGTTTTCACGCACATATAGTTCATATCGCTAAAAGGGGAGACTTCAACAAGCTGTGTATGCCTTTTTCTCCCTTCCAATATTCCGCCTATATTAGTAACCGAGTCATCCACCGTATCCTGAACGATAATCCTTGCCGATTTGTCCAGGGACTTAAGGCAGATCTGCATACCGCCTATGTGTTTGTCGTAAAGACTGAAAAAACGGATTGATTCATAAAGAAACCTTCTATTCTTAGTGTCCGAAAATATAGTTCTTCTGGTGAGGAGCCCCCTTTTCATATCCAAGCTTCTCTCGTTTTCCAGAATCACCATTCTCCCGATATCAAGCTTTTCACCTTCCACCGCAATGCGAAAATCTATAGGGTTAGGCGCATTTACAAGTTCCGGTACCATAGAAGCGGCGCTATCATATACACCCGCTATATAGGTACCCGGTTCTGTGCCATCGGGTATCTCCTCGTATATACCCCTTAATCCGAGATATCCGTTACCAATAGTAAACTGTGTTTCTCTGATGCCAAGCTCATCAGGCACCCAGCCCTTTTCTCTGATAAGCCATTCTTCTTTTGATAAATATTTGGAAAACCTGCTATTCATAATGTAAACCCCGTTCAATCCCCGCCCTAAAGGGTGGGGATTTTCTTTCAGTCCCCCGAACTTTCCCTTCATACCCGGGCTGAAACCCGGGGCTTTCGGGACTGAGCGGGGTAAACCGCCTCTTTATGACGTCTGTCTTATTTGAAAAGGTTTTTAAGTGTTTCATAATTGACTTCGGCAAGGTCCTCTACTATAATGTCGGCTCCCCTAAGAAGCTCTCTTTTACCTTCTCTGGCTATACCAACGCACAACATGCCACCGTTCTTGGCGGCTTCCACCCCTAATTTTGCGTCTTCGAAAACAACCGATTCGCCGGTTGAGCTCTTGAGCCTTGAGGCGGCCAGAAGGAATATCTCCGGGTCGGGCTTGCCCTTTTTAAAGTCTCCTCCTCCTATGACGGCACCGAATAAATCGATTATTCCGGATTTCTCGAGTATGTAGCTGCAGTTCCTGCTTGAGGAGGCAGCCGCTACTCTTATATCCTTTTTTTTCAACTCTTTTATCAAGCTTACAGTCGTGTCGTATATTTCTATAGTTCCGCTATCGACAAGCTCAAGATAATACCCTTGTTTCCTGGAAGCGGCTTTTTCGAGTTCTCCTGGGTTCAAGTCTTTCAGTATGGCTTTTGCGCCGTCCAGCCTTGGTATGCCGTCCACCTTTTCTTTGTAATCCTCAAAAGTAAAATCCTTCCCATACTCCGAAAACATCCTTTTCCAGGCCCGGAAATGCAAAGGCACCGTATTTACTATAACACCGTCCAAGTCAAATATAGCGGCTTTAAAACTCATCTTTTCACCAGTCTTTCAAGTCTCCTGAATAAAGTTATTATAGCCAATCCGAAAAGGCTTCCTATAAGACCCAGCATGTAGTAACCGAGTCCGACAGAGAGTCCTATCGCTCCCATAAACCAGATACCCGCTGCTGTCGTCAAGCCTTTTACGGCTGTACCTTCCCTTACTATTACACCGCCTCCCAAAAAACCCATTCCTATCAGAAGCCCCTGCGCAAGCCTCAGGATATCGGCATTCGCATATGTAGCCTCCATATACACTCCCAACAGTCCAAAAAGACAGGCGCCTTCGCAAACAAGAATATGAGTCCTGAGTCCCGCTGCCTTGTCCTTGAGTTCTCTTTCAAGCCCGATAACGGCGCCGCAAAGAGTAGCTATAAAAAGCCTCAGCACGATCACCCCAATATTCACGTTTACCTCCTTTTATGCTTATTATACTTATTTTCTATCTTTTCTATCCGGGGCTAAATTTATAATATTATCAACCGATACCTCTATAAGATATTTAGGAAACGGAAATTTCGCTTCCGGAATGGTCTCATGCTCCGACACCTCCTCTTTAACGTGTCTTATAAGGCGTTTTGCGATACGTTTTGCCAGTTTCTGGTGCCACAATTTCATGAGCCTGGCTGAAACGACATCTTCTTTTACTATTCTTGCCTTGCCGACCAGAGAATAACCTTTGAATTTGCGCTCGTCTATAGCCGTCAAAGTTATGTGCGGGCTCCTCTTTATGTTCCGGTAGGTGCCCTCTTTATAAAGATCGAGAAGCAGAATCTTACCGTTCGTGCCTATTTCCACTATATCCTTGGCGGCGGTTCGTATGGAGCCTCTCTCGCCCAAAGAGGATACTATAACAAAATGCTGCCTTTCCAAAAAATGCCTTATATCATCCGGTATTTCCATAATTGTAAAGCCCCCTTCTCGGACTCTCTTTTTCCGCCTTGCTTGCCTACGGCAAGTTAAGCGGCAGGTCATGTGGATTTCTGCGGAGGGGATTAAATTCCCCTAAAATTAACATATGCGCCCAATAAAAACAAAAATAAAATTAAAGGTACATACCAGCTTATATTAAATATCTTCTTCCCGTATCTTGTGGCGATAGCCAGGATAACAACTGCAGTCATCGCCATAACGACGAAGGAAGTGAATACATGATTGGGTGATACCGCCTGAAGCACAGGCGCCTTGCGGTATAGCACATCATCAACGAATATTATCGTCATATTAAATAGATTGCTGCCGAGCATATTGGCTATGGCTATTTCGCGCGCACCCATCAAAAGGGCCGCTACGGAAACCGTAATTTCCGGAATAGTGGTGACAAAGCCTACAAAAAGCGTACCGATAAAACTTTTATCGAGCCGCATGATATCTGATATCTCATTTCCTATATATGCAAGCCATACGCCGCTTGCCACTAGAGCCGCCGCGGCCACAGCATAGCCGATATAAGCCCTTTTAAGGGATATGGCACCATACTTGGGTTCTTCTTCTTGTTCGGCATGTTCCGGTTTCTGATTTTTCTTCTCATAATTATATATGATTTTTGTAAGGACGAAATATGAGATCACTATCGCTATACTAAATATCCCAACATTACCCACGCTAAAAAGATGAATGCCCTTCACTGATAACGCGATGCCTGCCGCAGCCAATATTAAAGGTATAAGGCTGAATGCAGCCGTCAAGAGCTGGCCTGAACTTATCATGCTTAGAATAGGCGTCTTCCCATTAAGTATGTCCAGGATTATTATATTCAAAATGTTATAAGAATTTGCGCCGAATACGTTACCTATTGTGAGGTCTGGAGCGTTTAGAAAAACTATGCTTCCGACTCCCGTAAACAGTTCCGGTAAACTGGTGGCCACTGCTACTAAAATTACTCCTACCCAAAGACGCGTAAGACCCGTCTTTTCCGCTATGGCGTCCGCGTATCTAGTGACGCGTTTCCCGGCAAAGAAAATAATTGCCGCGCACAGGAAAAATCTTAACCATACACTATATATGCTTACCATATACCGCTAACGTCCGTTCCGCATTTTGAACACTTGTTATTGTCTATGTTGCCCAGCGAAACGTCATACCCTCTCCTTTTCACTAAAGCACAACCGCATCCCGCGCAATAAGTATTACACTCTTCGCCGGTATTGCCAAGATACACATATTTCAATCCTGCCCTTTTGCCTATAGACTCGGCTTTTTTAAGCGCGGCGAGCGGCGTGGCGGGTGTTTCTATGTACTTGTAATCCGGGTGATAGCGGCTGATATGCCAGGGAATGTCACTGCTCACGCCAACGATAAATTCGGCTATATCGTTCAACTCTTTATCACTATCGTTCATTCGCGGAATGATAAGCGTTGTGACCTCAACCCATATGCCGAGCTCCTTCATATACCTTATAGAATCGAGGACAGGCTGGAGGGAACCGCTGCATACCGTCCTATAAGTATCGTCGCTGAACGATTTAAGGTCTACATTAGCCGCATCCAGATACGGTTTTATCTTGTCAAGCGCCTTTTTTGTCATGTATCCGTTGGTTACGAATATATTATAAAGGTCGTTCTTTCTGGCTATCCTGGCCGTGTCATAGGCATATTCAAAAAATATGGTCGGTTCTGTATAAGTATACGCTATGCCTTTACAGGAGTATTTTTTTGCTTCTCTTACAACTTCTTCCGGCTTCAATTCATAACCTTCCGATAGACCGTTTCTTTTTGAAAGCTGCGATATCTGCCAATTCTGGCAGAATGAGCATCTGAAATTACACCCTATAGTCGCTATTGAATATGCGGAAGACCCCGGTAAAAAGTGGTATAAAGGCTTTTTTTCTATAGGATCCACGTGTGAGGCTATGACATCCGCGTAAACAAATGAGTAGAGAACGCCTTTTTCGTTCTTCCTGACACCGCAAAAACCGTATTGAGAATCGGCTATTTTACACCTGTGTGAACACAGAAAACAATGTACCAAATCGGTTTCTAATTTCTCGTATAACATAGCCACTTTTTTCATCTGGCTTTTTCTGTAATGGGATATTTTTAACTAAAATATCCCACACTCAGCAAAATATCTTTGGCTAAAGATATTTTGCTGAGGTACACAGGTGCTTTATGACACACACGGGGCATAACGGTTTTCTCGCCACGCATATCCTACGGCCGTGGTTGACAAGAATATAATTAAAATCCAGCCAATCCCTGCGCGGCACTATAGACATAAGGTCTTTTTCTATCCTGTTAGGGTTTTCTTGCCTTGTTAAACCTAACCTGCGTGAAAGCCTCTTTACGTGTGTATCGACCGCTATGCCTTCTGCTTTATGAAAATAAGCGGAAAGGACTATGTTCGCCGTTTTTCTCGCCACCCCGGCTAAAGATGTAAGACCCTCCATAGTATCAGGAACCCTGCCGTTAAATTCTTTCTCAATTTTTTTTGAGGCAGCTATGATATTCCTGGCTTTATTTTTATAGAATCCCGCGGAATATATACTCTTTTCAAGGTCGGATTGCTTAGCTCTTGCGAAACCGGCCGGTCCTCTAAACTTGCCGAATAGCGAAGGCGTTATTTTGTTGACCCTCTCGTCTGTACATTGTGCGGCTAGTATTGTGGAGATAAGAAGCTCAAAAACCGATTTGTGCCTGAGAGACGTACGCGCCCGGGGGTATTCCCTGCGAAGTATTTTGATTATATCTACGATTCTTTCTCTGGCCGGTTTCATTATGTAAAATCGCGTTTCGCCTCATCGGTTAAGCAGAACGTAGTCTATTTATTCTATCTTTTAAATTTGCCCATCAATTCGGCCTTCTCTAAAATATGGCCTTCAATGACATCGAGTAGCTCTGCTTTCTCAAGTCCCGGTTTTGAACCCAACATGCAATCCAGCGCATACAGTTTAAAAAAATAACGGTGGGCGGCGCCGGGCGGAGGACATGGACCGCCATATCCTGTATTTCCGAAATCGGTCATGCCCTGTTTAGACCCGTCATTCAAAATCCTGTTTTTAGGCACCCCTTCCGGAAACGCGTTCACATCAGGGGGAATATCGTAAACGACCCAGTGAACCCAGTCGCCACCCGGTGCGTCCGGATCGTCGCAAATAATAACGAAACTGGCTGTTTCCTCCGGGACTTCGTTCCAGTCAAGTGGTGGCGATATATCGGCTCCGTTACAGGTATATTTATCGGGTATTAATTCTCCGCTTTTAAAGGCCGGGCTTTTTAATTCAAGTGCCATAGCTTCCGCCTCCCCCCAAAAACAACATAGCAAAAAAACCAGACAGAGTGTAATAATTATCTTTTTCATGTAAATGCTATATTGAAAACCGAATAAAGTAGCTTTTCGTATGCCAAACGGCGTCAAACCGCGGCCCTCACTTGCGCCTTTTGAACATCACGGCCATTTGTGACCCGCAGGATCTATATCACACTCTATATCGGCAAGAATACCTCCTTCAAACTCCAACGTATAGTCGTCATAACTTCCATCCATGCTTGAAGGGCATTCTGTCCATTTGTCGCCTTTTAGATATCTTTTATTAACGAGTTCGTCCAAGCGCTCTTTGTGTCCCAGAGTCTCAAGAGAGGTATCTTCTATAATCATATACGTTGTGGCGGCCGTATAAATGATCTTTTGATTACTTGCGCATATGTTAGCACGCGCCTTGTTGCGCGCTTCGATATAATTCGGCAATACTATGGTCATTATAAGCCCTATGATAGTTACAACTACTATCATTTCAAAAAGGGTAAATCCGGCGTTTATCTTTTTTTCTGTCATACGGTTATTTCTTTGGATAAGCCGTATAAATTACGTCTTCTCCCAGGCGTTCTACGCTCCCGAGACGCATCCTTAACGCGCCATCAATACGGGTAATGCCCATATCGCCTGCGCTTTCTACGCCTTTTCCTAAAATTTTGGGAGCCACTATTACTATTATTCTGTCGGCTAAGTCCGCTTTTAAGAAAGAGGTTATGATACTCTTGCCACCCTCTACGAGTATTTTTTTTATGCCTTTTTTATAAAGTATACGGATTATATCCCCTATGTCAATATATCCGTCTCTTGCGATCGGTCGAACTATAACTTCGACACCTTTTTTTCTTAATTTTTCGATTTTTCCCTTGGGGGCGCCATTTGTGGTAAATACGATTGTCATTGCCTCTTTTATGCTTTTTACCACATTCGCTGTGGCTGGCAAGCGTAATTTACTGTCAACGACAATTCTTACCGGATTTCTTCCTTTTATAAAGCGCGTGGTAAGGGAGGGGTTGTCTCTAAGTACGGTACCTATGCCCACAAGTATACCGTCTGAATCTCTGCGTAATTTGTGGGAAAATTCCAGACTTTTAGGTCCGCTTATCCATCTGGAGGAACCGTCTATTGCGGCTATCTTTCCATCTAATGTCTGGGCAAATTTGAGGGTTATGTAAGATTTTTTCATTACCGGCTTTTCAGGTTAATATCACCATATAATATTTACATTATATCAAAAGGGAAAGCAAGAAAAATCTTCCTTGCGCCGATTGAAATGGGGCCTCCATCCTGTTCCAAATGGCAGAAACAAACTTATGTGGTTTCAGCCACTTGGAGCGGGGTTTGCGGCCGGGGTCTTTTGCGCGAAGGCGGATAAACTGTAAACTCCTTATTTTCTGACTGCCGATAAGCCTTCGGCATTCCGCGTCTTGCCGGGTTTTTAGCTAAAATTATAGTGTTTTCTGACAGGCTCTTTTATATCCCAAACGCAGTCCAGCCCTTCGGGAAAAGTGACAAAATCACCTGCTCCAAAAGTTACCTTTTTACCGTCTTTTGTCTCAACCGTAACCTTGCCTTTAAGTATGTAACACATTTCCGTGCTGTCATAATGCCAGTCGAAACGCGACACCTCTTTTTCCCATATGGGCCAGGAATTAACACCCATCCCTTTGAGTTTGGCTTCCGGAAGTTTTTCTATTTTTATGTCCTTCATCTTGCGCCTCCTTTAATGTTAAACGTATCGTTACGGATAAAAAATATACGGCTTCTTTTCCTTCGCTCCACCTATATGAAATTTTTATGCATACTGCCGTTATAAAGTTTCGACACCATTCGTCTTGTTCTGGCTATTTTTTCCGTCGCCCCTGGCGTTAATCTTTCCGCGAATATGGCCTTGTTATGCCACACGGGATCTGTGTCTTCTCTCATTATGCCGCTTTCGATAAGCCTTGTGTAATCTTCGGTCCCGGGAATTGGCGAATAAGAAGCCAGAACCACCTTCGCCCCGAGCGAAGCCACAAAGCGTATATCATCTACTGTCTTCTCAAGACTAAGCCACGGATATCCTATAAGGACATATACGCCTATCTGGTTCCTTTCAAATCCCGCCTCTTCCAATAAGAACACGGCTTTTTTTATGTCATCGTTGCATACCTTGCCACCCGTAAACCGTTGCAATTCCTTATCCGAGGTTTCAAGTGAGATGCGCGGTGCCTTAAAACCCGTTTCTTTTAAAAGGCATGCAAGCTCCTCATCCAGAAAAGCCGCATGGAGTCCGTTCGGCGTATGGAAATTCAATTTTACGCCGGAGTCCATTATGAGCCTGAGTAGTTTTTTTATGCCCGAATCCGGTTTATAGCATAAAGCGTCGTCATAAAAAACGAAGTTGTTTGTTCCGAAAGCGCGATGGCAATGCATAATTTCTTCAGATACCTCGGCGGGGTTATATTGCTCAAACCCGGGGTCAAGAATATTGGAGGCACAATAAGAGCATCCGAAGGGACACCCGCTGCTTAGGCGTATGGGCAGTATGTCCTTCTCCGCCAAAAGGTCATATGCCGGGAAATATTCTTTGTTTTCTCCTTCATATTTTCCGACATATACATAATCCGCTCCCGATTTAGCGCCGGCATGCGATGGGCAAAGTGTCGCGTAGACGCCGCCCAGGGTTACCGGAGTTCCGGGGAAAGATTCCTTGAGAAGCCTAACGGCAAGCATGACACCCTGGTACCAGTATGTCATGCCCGATGTCATATATATATGTTCGGGCGTTTCCATTTTTGATATTTTCTCCTTAAAAGATTCTATCGAAATTCCGTATCGAAAATAAGGCCGGCTTATTCCCATCAGCGCGTCGGGTTTTTCGACCCTCTCTTTCCTTATTTTGGAAAATCCGTATTCTTTTTTTGAGCGTGCGGAGTTCTCAAGGCAATCCAAAAGGCATACCTCCGTACGGCTCCTAAGGTGTGAGGCTATGCGTAAAAGCCCTACAGGTTTTATGCCGAAGTTATAAGCGGCAAAATCATATATCCACGGATTTATCAAAAGTACCATCTTACCAAGTCTATAATTATCCGGCGGCTTTTATATTTTTACGCCGTCTATTTTTATAAGCGGCTTTAAAAACACGAAATCGAGGTGCGAGGGACAGCTTATCTTGCCTCCGAACGATTTATTGTTGCCGAAAGCTATGTGGGCCGTATTTTTCGCTTTTTCGTCCTCCAGTATGTTGCCTGTAATTATCGCGCGTGGATTTAGCCCTATGCCCAATTCCGCCACGTTAAGCGCGGCCTTACCGAAAGATTTGAGGGCGGTTCGGACTTCACGGGACGCTATATCGCGCGCATAGCCGTTTTTTATTATTATTTCTATAGGCCGTTTTATCCTGCCCATAAAAGGAGCGCTGCCGTCGATAATTAAACGGCCGTTTGTCGTGCCTTCGCGGGGCGCTATGCACGCTTCGCCCGCAGGAAGGTTGCCGAAAGAACCCCCTTTCACATATAACCCGTTATCGGGAAAGCCTTTTCTTCCCTCGATAGACATAGTAAGGTTTGTGCCGTTCCCTGTGCGGACCTCTACTTTTTTACCTTTCGTCAGAAGCCTTGTTACTCTCTTGACGCTATTTTTAAGTGATGAGTAGTTTACGGGAATAGTTCTTTCCAGCATCCGGCCCGTCGCGCCGGGGAGACTTGCTATTCTTACACCGTATTTGTGACAGGCGATTTTGCGCGTTTTTGTGTGAGAAAGGGACATCGAGGTAAAAAGAACTGCTAAGTCAGAGTTTTTCAGTGCAGTTGCAACGGTCCGTGGCGGTTCTTCGCCGTGAGAATCCCTTGCAACCATCTCCATAATAATCGACTCGCAGCCGAGTAAAAGGCTTTCTTTGTAAAAACCGTAAGCCAGATCATGCAGTTTGTTATCGCAAACTACAAGAAGCTCTTCCCCTTTTTTATAACCGAGGTTTACTTTTATTATTGTTTCTGCGATATTTCTTTGCATGGGAAGCACCGGTTGCAAAAAAAACGATAACCAAAAAAGCCCCGTCGGCCTCGCCGCCCTGTTGCCTTCGGCGAAGGTTCCGGGGAGTTGAGTGGAGCTCACTCGGCCCTGCCGGGGCTCCCTCCCTCTCCCGCAACTCCTCTTATATTCGGGGGGGATTAAAAAAAACGGTCTTTTGCGCGAAGGCGGATAAAAGTATGATGATTTTCTGTGCGCTATTCTTTCTCCGCAGCGCCAAGTGGAAGCTTAATAGCCTCCTTAAGGCTATCGGCTGTTTTCTTAAGCGTATCTTCGGTCTCTTTTACCGCCTCCTTGGTCGCTTCCTGGGTCTTGACGATCACATCGGCGGTTTTCTCGGTTGTCTGTTTTACGACCGCTCCGGTTTGCGTAACCGCATTCGTCACGATTTTCTGCGCGTTTGTAACCGTACCAGAAAGGGTATTCTGCAGCGCGCCAAGATCAAGGTTTACAAAACTTGCTATCGCCGTGTTGGTAAGAGATTTCACCATTATAAGGCTTACAAGGGCATATGGATTCGAGATATTCTGGTATTTCTCGCTTACGTTTAAAACATATTCCTTTACATAAGGTTTCTCGCCTTCAGCTTTAGAATAATCCTTGTAAACTACCTTGCCTAACTTAAGCTCAAGGTTGTCTATCTGTATGTCCGGGGTTTTGGCCTTTGAGCTTTTCTCGGGGGATTTACTTTCTTTTTGCGCTTTAACGACATTAAGCGAATCAAGGTTTAAACGACCTTGGGCGTCTTTTATGACATTGAATTCTTTCATGTTAAGTATCATGTTATTAACGTGAATTTTGCCTTTCGCGCAAGACATCAAATCGCAGTCTACATAGAGCTCCGGCATGTCAAACATTATCCTGTCTTTAAAACCGCGGGGGTTGAGTAGCACAAGGTGTTTGATTTCTACTAACTGCTTAAGTATGCCCACCCTTAAACTGCTCATCTTAAGCTTAAGACCCGTGACTATCTCAACGCCTTTTTCCACCGAGACTTTAATAATCACGTCTTTGACAAACGATATAATAATTAACGCCGCCAATACCGCCGCTATGACAATAACTATTTTCTTCATATGCCGCTCCTTTTCTTGTTACAAAACTCTTTATCGATCTTTTATGCTGCTCATAATGCACAGCCTATTTTACTGTGCGTGGATTCCGGTATCTTTTCTTTTATTCTAAATCGTTGATTTTTAATTGTCAATAAATAAGGACGGTTTTGCCCATATTGTCTAGACCGCATTGCCGGGGTAAAACCTTTCCCGGTAGTAAAAAACCGGCTGAATGTGTGTTTGCCGATACCGGCCGCTTTTTCCTGAAGGCGTACATACAAGGCGCTGGTGATTGCTGGCGGATGTTTTGTAGCCGAAGGGGCTATTTTATCTCGAGCTCTGATTTATGTGTTCTTTGTTTGGCAAGTTCCCACGCGTATTCATAAAGATGCAACCCTTTGGAGCAGGCCACTATCTCGCCGTTTTCCACTCCTATTTCACTTGCCATGTACTGTTTAACGAGTTCCAGGCCTCCGAGATTTGAAGGGAAACCTCCCCACAGGTCCCACGACCGGAAGTACAGAAAGAAATGTAGCTTACCGTATCGTACTCTTGTGTCTATAATACGTAGGCATGGCGGGTCGGCAAGTTTTATGTCGGAAGGCATGCCTATTTCCATAACAGCCTGATTGGTCCCGAAACCCTGTGTCTTATAAATTCTTATGACCTCTTCTATCTGGTTACACTCAAGCGGCATTTCCTTAATCATTTTCTTTCCGTCGGCCGTACCTGTCTCGACTTTCACCTTGGGGTCAACAAGGCGCTCACCGTAGGTATAGTCTTCGGTTTCGGTTTTGCAGCTTGTAAGAAGATATTGCAGATATTGTTGTATATAATTCATGTCTGTCGGAGCCGGAATGCTGGACCCCTCAGGCATTATAGGTATTATCTGGTGCGCTGGATTCTTAACGCGCACCGTAATAAAATCAAATTCCAACCTTCTTTGTCCGGCATAGCTTCCGCGGTCGATTTTATAAACATATCCGTGTTCCAGTATTTCCGTAAGACACCTGAACCACGCGTCATCTAAATCAAAAGCCTCTACATAAACCGGTCTAAGCTGCCTATTTTGTGAATTTTCACTCATAAAATACCTTTATGGATAGTATATTGTAATATGCAAATACGTAAACTTCAACTAAAAACTCTGAATTAACGCAATAATTTGCCGCAGGGTACAAGCGTTCCAGTATTGTTAGATTTTTATTTTCCTGCGCAATGTACGGAACGGGGTTCCGGGAAGGGCTATCCGTTAAGATTTGTATGCGTATTTTGCGGTACGACGACCTGTTTTTCAGGCAAGTTCCTGTTTTTGACCGAATTTCATCGCGATATTTATAGCCAATAGCATTCCGACACCGGGTCTATCCAAATCCATTCCCTCTTCTTTTGCTATCTCCACCACTTCCCGTATGCTGTATTCGTCTTTCGCGTAACCAAAAATAACGTAGCTGTAAGACCTGTTCTTCTCCATGGCTTTCCTTAAACCCGCAAATATGGGCACCTCGTAGACGAGAGAACGCGCGAAACTTGTGCCGTTCACAACGATAGCGTCATTTATCCCCGCCTCTACGAATATAGAAAGAAAATCATCCAGCATATCCTCTCTGTATAACAACAAAACAATAAAATACATCTTTGACTCCTTATCGGACTTTAATCTTTGAATGTCGCCAGTTTACCTATTTCGCCCGCTTTTGAAATCGCTATTTTGGTCGCAAGCGGACCTATTATCTCAAAAAATATTGTTGTAGCCGCTATAGTATTTATAACAAGCGTTGACAGGTTCTTTCCTACTTCATTCAGCGACCCGAATTCCCTCCCAACTAGAAGCGCAAGCCCTATAGCAACGCCCGCCTGGGATAATATTCCGAGCCCCAGATATTTCCGTATGTTTTCATCGGACCTGGTAACCGTCGCGCCGAACCATGCGCCTGACATAAGACCTGTGGTCCTTCCTATTATATACAAAATCCCTATCATGCCCATTGCGGGCAAGAGCCTTATATTTAGATGCGCGCCGGCCAGGACAAAAAATAGAAGATATAGCGGTGGCGTTATGCCTTGTATGACGTCATAAGTTTT
>JAFGLX010000140.1 GCA_016927795.1 Candidatus Omnitrophota bacterium | reverse complement strand
GCAAGGGAAACGCGCGTTAAATCAAAAATCCTTTCCGTGGGGTCTTCCGAACAGTATGGGATAGTTTCCCGCGGGAGCCTGCCGCTTGTGGAAAAAAGCCCGCTTAATCCTATAAGCCCATACGCTGTCGCCAGGGTCGCCCAGGAAGAGATGTCTATAATATATACGCGCGGCTATAATATACCCATAATATGTACGCGGTCTTTCAATCATATAGGCCCGCGCCAGAGCGATGTATTTGCCGTAAGCTCGTTTGCCAAACAAATCGTTGAGGGCAGGAAGGGAAAGCGCGATAAAATCATTTGCGGCAACCTGGACGTCGTAAGGGATTTCATTGATGTGCGCGATGCCGTGTGCGCATACGATTTATTGCTGCATAAAGGGAAGCCGGGAGATGTTTATAATATTTGCTCGGGCAGAGGTCATAAGCTCTCGGACGTGCTGGGGCTACTTCAGAAAATAGGCGTAACACGCATGCCGGTAGAGGTAAATTCCGCGCTCATAAGGCCCATGGATAACCCCATAATTATCGGCTCCTGCGCTAAATTAAAAAAAGACACAGGGTTTAAGGCCAAATACGATATTTCCGTTTCACTCGGAGATATGATTGATTACTGGGAAGAGCAGCTGTCATGATAAATAAAATTAAACAGTCAATAAAAATAGCGGTTAAAAAAAGGATAAGCGGCCTGCGCATATACGGTAAAATAAACAGCTTCATGCAGCTTTACAATATAGTCAATCCCGCGCCCGGATATATAACCATTCAAATAGCGGCATCTTTCCTAATAGCGTTTTTTGACAGTCTTAGCGTAGGGCTTCTTGTGCCTTTGGCGAAAGGCATAATAGAGATGGATTTCAGCTTTCTTAATACCGCGCCCTTTTTCAGCCTGATCGTGAAATGCTTTCCCGGCATATTTTCTAAAGCGCCCGCCAAATTGATGTTTGTGACGCTGGTAACGGTAATTTTTATAGTGGCGGTAACAAAAAATATTCTTGAGTACACTTTCGACCTTGTAAAAGCCCGGCACAGGATGTTTTATCTTTTCAGGGTAAGGCGCATTATGCTGGAAAGGTACCTTACCTTCGGCAAGGAATATTTCGACAAAACAAGTACAGGCACGATTTTCGCCACCATTAACTTTGCCGTCCACAGCGTAGACTTAATAGACCTTTTAATAGGGTTGCTTAAGATAGTGTTTACCCTCATGCTTTACATAGGCATAATGATTTTTATATCCTGGAAACTAAGTATATTTATAGCCCTGACGTTTCCCGTCATGCACTTCGCTTTAAACAGGGTCATTAAAATGATCAAAGAAACCTCTAAATTACAGACGGAGTCCACGATAAAACTGCACCATCAGCTGGTGGATATTTTCGGCTCGATACCGCTCATAAAAGCCTACAACAAGGAAAAGGAAGTGGAAAGGCGGTATACAAACATAGCCGATTCTTTGAGAAGGATACTATTCAGCATGTCAAAAAAGACGCTTTTTATAAGACCCATGCAGGAAGTAATAATGCTTGTGTCTCTTTTGGCGCTGATTTCCACGGCCGCATTTTTATTTATGAAAAACAGAGCCGGCGGCGTATCGGGCTTTCTTGTGTTTTTCTACCTCGTAAGACGATGCAATCCGTTGATAAATATTTTCAGTATGGCCAGGGGTGAGTTAGCGGAAAAGAAAATTCCGGCCAAGGTATTATTACAGCTTTTCGATGATAAGGACAAATACTTCGTGTCCGAAGGTGAAAAGATATTCGGGGGCCTAAAGGAAAAAATAGAATTCAGGCACCTTAACTTTTCTTACACAAAAGACATCGGGGTCTTGCAGGATTTGAGCCTTGAGATAAAGAGGGGCAATATGACGGCGATTGTGGGCCCTTCGGGAGTCGGCAAAACCACGATAGTGAACCTCCTTTTACGTTTTTACGATTGCCCTCCCGGAACAATTTTTGTGGACGGTACAGACATAAAGAAATTTAGGATAGCCTCTTTAAGGGACCACATAGCCTCTGTGAGCCAGGACACCTTTATCTTTAACGACACGATAAAAAATAACATAGTTTTCGCCGTAGATAGCGAACCCAGCGAGGCTAAGCTTATCGAAGTCGCAAAAAAATCCAGACTCCATGATTTTATCACAAAACTTCCGGACGGTTTTGACACGATCGTAGGTGACAGGGGCCTGAAATTATCCGGCGGGGAAAAGCAGAGGCTATCCATAGCTAGGGCGCTTCTTAAGGGATCCGAAATATTGATACTTGACGAAGCCACAAGCTCTCTTGATACGTATACAGAGCGCCTTATACACGAAGCCATAGAGGAGGTTACAAGGGGGAGGACCACTATAGTCATCGCTCACAGGCTTTCCACGATAAAAAACGCCGACAAAATCGCGGTAATAGAAAACGGAAGCGTGATAGAGGTGGGTGTTTTAAGCGAACTTCTCGCGAAAAAAGGAAAATTTTATCAGTATTGGGAAGAGCAGAAGTTCTATTGATTTTTGATAGATATCGGCCTTAAACGGACACCTGCAGCCGCGCTTGGCTGCGCCAATAGAGGCTAAATAGATAAAACGCTGACTTAACCGCCGGCTGTATCGCAGATACAGAGGTTCGGTGGCACCTCTTCCGGGGCGCCGATTATATTTTAAAAATTTATGATTTTTCTCTATTATGACAGCCTGAGCTATCCGGGAGGCGGCATAGCGACTTATCTGCATGCCTTGGCGTCGTATCTTAAGGAACAGAATCTATCTTTTCAGGTTACCGTCACCGAAATCAACCACTCTCCGATCATAGATGAGCTGATAACAAAGGGCATAAGCGTTTACCGGCAGGTACGCCTGCCCGGCGACCGATGGTTAATACGTAAAAGGGCAATGTTATTCTGGTTGAGCCGTAAATTAAGATCCGGCGACCGGGTATTCTGTGTTTGCCCTCCATCTCCCAGCCTTTATCTGCCATTGGTGCGCCTGGCCCACAAGTGTAAAGCCAAGATCGCGGTAAGCTGGTTTCTGGCGCCGGAATTTTGGCCTCCTTCGATAGCCGGCATTTACGCAGGGGAATTTAGTCAGGCGGTAAACGAGACCGATGCTGTAATTTCCGTGTCGAAATGCACAACCCATCAATTTAAGGAAGCCTACGGCTACACGGGTTATGTTCATGTAGTTCCTTATCATAACCTTATGTTTTTTAGAGAAACAGTGCCTTTGCCCGCAGGCCCCCCGTGGAAAATAGGGTACATGGGGCGCCTGGACATGAAGCAGAAAAATCTGGATACTTTGCTCGGCGCCTTTACCGACGTGTTAGAGGTGCGCAGAGACTTAGAGTTACATTGCTATGGGGACGGCCCGGACAGAATGGAGCTGGAAGAAATGGCGTTTAACTCCGGCGTACACAAGCATGTCTATTTTTACGGGACCTATGACCACCGCCGGGATTTACCGGAAATTATGAATAACTGCCACTTTTTCACCCATCCTTCCCGCGCCGAAGGCGGCCCCTGTTTCAGCCTTCTTGAGGTGCTTCAGGCCGGACGTTTTTGCGTAGCGTCCCGCGTAGGCGGAATCCCTGATTTATACGATGGCCATCCGGAGGCGGGACTCCTTATAGACCCTAATGACCAAAAATCTTTGTCCTCAGGATTACTTGCCGCCGTGGAACGAACTGTAAACGGCTCTATTGACGCGAACGCGATACGCGCCAGGTATTTTGAAGGCTTTGACATGGCTTCAGCACATCGGGCGTGGCTGTCGGCAATCGCTTGAGGTTATAGAGTATGAATGAATTGCCGAATTTATTGATTATCTCCGAAGTAATACCGCAGGCCGCTTATGCCGGCTCCCTTTTGCTATATCGTCTTTTAAAAAGCTACCCGCAGGACAGGATACTGGTAATAGGCAAGCCTCCCCTTCCGGAGTATAAGCTTTTATCGTGCGAGTATAAATCTTTAAACCTGCCGTGTGAAAGGCTTAACCGCACGCGTTTCTCGCGACTCGCGCGCTCCCTGCGCAGCTTTGTGTTTATGCCCGATTTTACCATAGCCTCCGTCAATTTAAAATTGCGTGGTTTTAAAGCTGATGCAGTTCTATGTGTAATGCAGACACAGCCGTATTATTATCTCGCTTACCGTTATGCGAAAACGAAAAATCTTCCCCTTTTTGTAGTCATTCACGACCTGCCGGAGGCATTTGAACCTGTCTATCCATGGATGCTGGAGCGCCAGCTAAACAGGAACATAGAAGTTTACAAATATGCAAAAAAGCGGTTTTGCGTAAGTCCCCAGATGCGCGATTACCTGGGTGAGACCTACAAGGCTTTCGGCGACGTTCTTTATCCGATACCTGCCGAAGGAATAACCCCGCGGCCGGAGTCCGAATCTTTAAAACTTAAAGAAGAAGGGGTATTGACCATAGGTTACGCAGGTTCCCTGTGGGGAGGATACGGCGAGCAGCTTAAGCACATGGTTTCGGTATTTAAGGACGCGGGAGTGAAATTGCGCCTTTACTCTTACGAATCTTTTTTCCCCGAACCTTCCGATGAGGTAATTTATCGCGGCTACGCGCCGGCGGAAGAAACGTGGGCCAGGGTTAAGGCGGAATGCGACGCGGTAATTTTATTCTATTCCTGGCCGGAATACGGGTATGACAAGAATTACAGCGTTCATTTTCCCAGCAAACTGCCGGAATATCTTGCCCTTGGCATGCCGGTATTAATCTTTGGCCCGGAATACGCCACGGGGGTAAAATGGGGTTTAAGTAATTCCGGAGCCGCGCTTGTAGTTACGGAAAATAATCCCGAATCCTGGATTGACGCTTTCAATAAATTAAAAGAATCGGCTGATCTAAGGCAATCCCTTAGCCGGAATGCGGTTTTTGCCGGCAAAAGGGATTTCGCTCCGGAAGCAATCCGGCAGCAGTTTTTAGACTCGCTTAAGGAAGCGGGGGTAACGGAGACCACATGAAAATGTTGGGAAAAATAATCAAATTTTTACTGCCATACGGTATTGTGGAAGTGAACCGCCGCCTAGAAGAATTACGCCGGATAGGCGTTACGATTAAACCGTGGCAATGGCATAAGAGCGGGAGATTTTTGCAGAGCTCGATCTCATCAGGCTTATATATGTTGCCCACAAGACTCGCCCCGGAGCTTAAATACATTGTTGATGTAGGCGCGAATGTCGGCTCATGGACGCTTATGGCGCTTGACTGCACCAAGCCTTTGAAGGTTATGGCGTTTGAGCCTGAACCGGAGAATTTCGCGAAACTGCAGCTGAACACGAAAAAATTCACAAATGTCGAAATACATAATGTAGTAGTGGGCGACAGGAAAGGGACAATCAGGCTTAATATTACACGAGACGCTACCGCCGCATCCGTCTTGGAGCCGGAAGCGAAAATGAAAGATTACATAGAGGACAACTGGCGCGTTAACGATAAAAAGGATTGTCCGATGGACACACTTGATAATCTGGTAGCGGGTTTACCGGAAATCTCATTTTTAAAAATCGACGTGCAGGGTTTTGAAAAACAGGTTTTGGCAGGTGCCGCAAATACTCTTGAAAAAACAAAATTCCTATTGATAGAGCTGAATTATTTCAGCCAATACGTAGGCGGTTCGGAATTTAACGAGGTTCACGATATCCTTACCAAAAAGCATAATTTTCAGTTGTGCAACCTTGCGCCGCCTCTTTTGATTAACCGGCGGGCCATAATGTCCGACGGATTATATGTTAACCCGCGCCTTGTGCGGCTGTAAAAAAAAGGGGGGGGATCCGGATGGGCCTATTGAGGAAACTGCGCGTGAATTACAGATTGTTATTTAACACTTTTTGTAAGATCGACCTTATGGAGCGGCACACTAAACTCCTTGTTGACTTTGAGATTGAAAAATATATAAGGCACCTTCATGAAGAGCCACGATATAGCGATCCAAAGAGGCTGAATAAATATGGGCTCCGCGTTTACTCGCAATGCGGAGAAGACGGAATTGTCGCGGAAATTTTCAGAAGAGTCGGCGCCGCCAATAAATATTTTGTTGAAATCGGTACAGGCGATGGGCTCGAAAACAATACAGCGTACTTACTTTTGCAAGGTTGGAAGGGATATTGGGTTGACGCAAATAGGGCCTTCACGGATAAGATAGGTGTCAATTTCAACCATCAAATAAGAAGCGGGCAGCTATGCTTGAAAAATGCCTCAGTCAACATGAAAAACGTGGAAAACCTTTTCGCAGACGCAAAGGTGCCGCAGGAATTCGACCTTCTCTCAATCGACATTGACGGAAATGACTACTGGGTATGGAAGGCAATAGAAAAGTATAATCCGCGGGTAGTGGTTATAGAGTACAACGCCACCTATCCACCCGGCATAAGCTGGGTAATGAAGTATAACCCGAAATACAGCAACAATGTCAGTTCCTATTTCGGCGCAAGCCTCTATTCCCTGGTGTCGCTGGGGAATAAAAAAGGTTATCAATTGATAGGCTGCACATCAAGCGGTGTAAACGCGTTTTTTGTGCGGGAGGATCTAGTGAAAGACCGTTTTTGCGAACCATATACCGATTCTAATCATTATGAGCCGCCCAGGTATTTTTTGATTAATAGAAATACGGGCCATGCGAGGGCCTTCGGCGAATATGAGAGCGTTTAATTCCCCCGGCTTATCGAATTCCCGGACCTACCGGGGATAAGAGAAGTTGTGGAAGAGGAAGGGAGCCCCGTTCGGGCCGGGGGCTCCACAAAATATGATCCCAAGGATTGCGCGGCATCGAGGAAGACAAGATAATCAAGATGCATATTCTTTATGACGGCGTGGCATTTCAGGAAGGTATGCAGGGAGGAGGCGTGCACAGGTACGCCCAAAATTTGATTTCCGGTATAGCCGTAATGCCGGATACAGAAGTGTCCCTATATTGTCCGTTCCGGAAATGGACAGAGACTCAAAAGCCGCGCATAAGGTGTGTGAAAGAGTACAGGTTGCGTGAAAATCACCGCTTTTGTGAATACGCCAAACGCGCGAATTACGTTATTGAACGGCTGGAAGGCGTGTTATTGCCGCTTAGAACGCCCGCGCCCGATATTTTTCATCTGACTTATTACAGGATGCCGTGCCGGTTTGGCATTATTGTAGTGACTTTATATGACATGCTGATGGAGCGCTTTCCGGATTTTTTTCAGGGTTCTTACTGCGATAATGTGCGCAGGCAAAAAAGAAAATGCCTGGAATCGGCCGCGCACGTTATATGCATTTCACAAAATACCAGGCGCGATGTTACGGAAATGTTTGGTATACCGCCAGAGCGTACGTCGGTAATTTACCTGGGGGCGGATATTGTCACAGAGCCGCAAAACACGCGCTTGCCGGAGAAACCTTATTTTTTATACGTAGGCGCGCGTTGGCCGCACAAGAATTTTACAGGACTGCTTCAAGCTTTCGGTTCCTGTAAGCATAAGAAGGATATAACATTATTTGTTGTAAGCAACTTAGCCGAATGG
>JAFGLX010000139.1 GCA_016927795.1 Candidatus Omnitrophota bacterium | reverse complement strand
TGGGTCTTACAAAAAATATCGCGGAGAAAGGCGCAGTAAGCGATAATATAAAAAGCGGGCTTTATTACAACCCGCTTATGCTCGGCCCCTACGGTCATATGTACTATTTTGACCTCCACCCATATGTGGGATTTTTTGTATATAAAACGGCGCTTCTTTTCAACAGGCACATAGCACTGCGCGAAGGCGTAGCCCTTACGCCCATATTCCTCGTAATTATAGCGGTGGCCGTCTTCCTTTTCTTTATGTACCTGGAAAATATAAAAGCCGTGCCCGCATTCGTGGGGCTCATGTTTTTTCTGTCAGCCCCTATTTTTTTCCAGAGAAGCTTCTTCGGATGGTATGATACCGACCCATACAACGTGATATTCCCGGCTTTAGTTATCTTCATTCTCTTTGCATTTTTTCGAACGGCCAAAAAGACAGTCATACATGCGGCATTTGCGGGCGTAGCTACCGGAATTTATGCCATGTTCTGGAGCGGGTGGATATTTATGCCGGTAGCCGTAATTCTCTCGATGCTTGCGGTTTTATTGCGGGTATCCGTTCAAGGAAAGGCACACCACCGCCAAGGGGAGATACTATTTAACCTTGCCGTTTACGTTTCGACTGTAGTTATATGCGTAATTTTGCTAAGAGGGCCGGGCGGGCTTTTTTTCTCCCTTAATGACACATTTCTGAGGCTTTCGAAATTCGCAACACATAAGATATCGTTATGGCCCGACGCCTTTCTCACTGTAGGAGAGTTGCGAAAGGTATCTCTCCGCAAAATATTCATTCTGGCAGGAGGACGCATATTCTTTTTAGTCTCCGTAGCGCAGATTATTTTCATGGCATCGCGAAAAACTAAAGGCGGCGCCGGTTACTGGCAAAAAGGTTTTGTCCTCTTTTTCTTCACAACCCTCTCCTTTCTCCTCGCCTTAAGGGCGGAGAGATTTACCATACTGCTTGTTACGCCTCTGGCTGTGGGGTTTGTATTTTTCATTGACAACATATACGCCCGCATTCTGAATTTGAAATTACGGTCCTTGAGGGTTCTTGCCGCGCCGGCACTTCTCTTTTTGGCCGTAATACCTTTTAATTCCGGACGCGAAATGGCGCTGGAGCGGCAACCTATAATATACAATAGCGCATGGGACCGGGTAATGACCGAGATTAAAGCCGATACGCCCAAAAACTCAATAATAGATACATGGTGGTCTCCGGGACATTTTATTACCTCTATGGCAAGAAGGCGGGTCCTGTTTGACGGGGCAACGCTTGAGAATGAGGTCGGTTACTGGATTTCAAAAGTGTTCCTATCACAGGATGAGGCATACGCCGCGGGTATTTTACGGATGCTAAACTCTTCCGGGAACAGGGCTGTGGAATTCCTCTTGGGTAAAAAATTCCCGCTCTCCAAGGCCATTGAGATTATAGACTCTGTTGTAATAATGTCGAAAAACGAGGTTGCTGATTTTTTGAAAAAATATCTTGCGGACGACGAAATAAAAAGGTTTCTTTTGCTTACACACGGAAAGCCGTTACCCGGGTATCTCTTTGTCTACAATGACCTCGTGGAGAAAACGCTTGCCCTTTGTTTTATGGGAAACTGGGACTTTAAAAAAGCTGAGGATTTCAGGGGCCTCCAGGAAAAGAATCCGGCTCTTGCCTCAAAGTTCATAAAAGAGGAGGCACAGAATAGCCTTGTACGGCTTTTGTGGGGTATATCCGGTGGGCCTTTATATTACAGCGCCCCGTCATACGAGACGGCGCGTAAAAATGATGTTTTGTATTTTGCAAACGGTTTATGGATAAATACGCTTACAAAAGAATGCGGTTTCCTGAACGCGAAAAATCCTCTTAAGGGTAAGATAAAAAGCCTTATTTATACCAACGGCGCCGAACTTAAAGAAAAAAATCTCTCTGAAGCACCGTCAAAACTTTCCGTCCTTCTTGTGGAGACGAAAGAGCGCTCTTTCGTCGTCATGGCCGATACAAGGCTGGCCAGGAACCTTCTTTTCAGACTTTATTATTTTAAAGGGATAGGGCTTAAATTTTTTAAGCCTTTTATAGATGAGAGCGACCCTGCTACAGACACCGAAATCGGCGTATACAAGATAATCTATCCGCTCGCTTCAGACCTTACGGACCAAAGCGCCGCCAATCAGGAAAATTAGACACACAAGCGCCGTTAGATAATAACTAAAAAGGCTGCACCGGAAAAATTGCGGCACATACCTGAATTCCACTTCGTGCATGCCGCGCGGTAATTTTATGGCCTTAAAGCCTAAATCAGCCCTGTAGACTTTTGTGTCCATGCCGTCAACTTTTGCGCGCCAGTGGGAATCGTAACCGTCGCTAAAATAGAGGTAACCATTGACACCCGATGAGGCGCGCAGTTTTATGTCATTTGGGTTATATGAGGTTATTTCATAATAAAAATTTTTCTCGTGCGTATAACTTTCGGGTTTTCCGTCTTCCAGAGAGGCAGATTCAATATATAAGACATCTTTTCCGGGATCTTTATGTATTGTTTTTTTGATGTAGGCGCGCGGCGCAAAGACAGCCGAATCGTAAAAGCGCACAATGTCTGCCCGGACGCCCATAAAACGCAGAATAAGCCTGTCCGGCGACGACGCGTTCCGTTTTAAGGGCATAAAGATATCAAGAAGTTCCTTATACTGCTTTAACTGGAGTATGGTAAACTCTTCCGAATGGTTGTTGCCCCACGTATATGCCAAAAAATCGGTCATGCTTAAGTTTTTGATTACCTGTTTGTAAACCGGGTTTTGCCGGTTCCTCATGGTTTCGGACTTTACTATACTCACGATGTCGCGAAAGGCCTTTTTTTCCCTGTCGGGCCATGTGTTATATTCGGCTATAGCGTATTTAATGAAGTCGGCTACTTTCTTTGTGCGCGCTTCCGGATTAAAGGCAAACTTCCCGTCCTCCCTTACGCCCGTGTATAACGCGTACAACCCTAACGCGAGAGTGCCTTCATTATAATACGGTACGACGGTACAGGCATTAAAAGCCGTGAATTTCTTGTAGAGAACCGGCCGGTAATATCTTATATAATCGCTCGTAACGAGTCTTTCGGACCGGCGCTTGCCTATCATGGGGGTATTTTCCGCAAATTCGCTAAATTTTATATCGGGCTTTTTTATGGTAACGTAATCGAAGGTTTCCCTACCGTAGAGAAAAATGTCCGAAACGGTCAAAAGAAGTATTACCAAGAGAAAAACGCTCTTCCGGCCCATGGATTTTGCGCCGTCAAGCGCCTTATCCACGCCCTGTCCGAGGAAATACATAAGCGAAAAAATAAAAAATCCGGAAAAAAGGAATGTGTGCCTGGCGAATTTAAACGGCGGGAATACGGCATTAAGTAAATTGCGGAATCCCGTTTTTTGTCCAAACATAAGAGCGAGCATTACAAGCGTAATGATAATGAAATTCGGCTTCCATTTATCCTTTGACGCGAAAAGCCCCAAAAAAACGAGTAGAAGCGGGATAATCCCTATGTACAAAAAACCTTCTGAAAGCCGGAGGGAATTATTTTTGAAATACCCCTTGGCGGCTATGGAGGGATTAACAAGGCCCAGCAAATCCTGAAATTCCGACGGCACGCCGCCTTCTGCGCTGTCAAAAGCAGCCTTACCATTTGGGCTTGTCATTATCCTTGCCATCGGGATAAACTTGTCTTTTTCGGAAAAAAGCGCAAAAAGCTGCAGGGACAATCCGCCTATTATAATAAGGGCGCATGCAAGATAGATTATTGCATTTTTTTTGTTTTTTATGGAGCACCACATTTTTGCAGCCGCGGTGTCTAAAAAACCCTTTGCCGTTCGCTTCGCTTCGCTTCGGCGAGGTCCGCCCTCAATGTATTCGGCGGCATCCCGCCGAAGCGCTGCTTGCTTACATTCATCCCCGGCTTTAGAGCCGCGGTCTTTTGCGCGAAGGCGGATAAAACTCCTGAAAAAAGCCCTCTCGTTAATGAAAAAAGTGGGGATGAAAAATAATAAAAATACTACGACGAAAATGCCCTGATAGCCAGTAAGGGCAAAACCGGTAAAAAGAGAAAATCCTACCACGTTAAAAACGGACGTTTTCCTCAATAACCGGAAGAAAAACCATAGGCTCCACGGCAACCAAGAGAGGGAATATACAAGGCCCGATTGTCTTAACGACGCGAACGTAAACGAAGAGCCGAGGAAAACGGCAAAAATAATAAGTGTGCTTGATCTGTGCCTGTTAATCTGCCGGAAGGCAAGATACACCCCGATATTTATGATTATAATCCTTATGATAAGGTTCCAGTGAAAGAGAAGAAGAAGCGATAAACCCAACAACTTGCCTATGAATATAAGCGTTATCGTGACGGGGTTCAGAATATCCATTATGGATATGTCATTATAAAAAGGCTGGCCGGAATAGTCATACGGATTCCAGTAGGGGAAAAAACCGTTTTGAAGGGATTCCGAAAAATAATGGAACAAGCCGTAAAACCACAGCGTGTCGTGTGAAAAAGTCCTCTGGCCGGTAAAAAGAAGGCTATGGAACGATATTACAAAAAATAGTATTATCGCGGTGATGAATAATATCTCGTGCCTTTTTTTAATAGAAAAATTTCTCATTTTGGCATGCGCGGGGTTCTTGATTCGTTAAAGCGGGCCTTAAATTCCTTCTGTTTCTGAAACAATAAAATTGGGCCTGCCTTTAGCCTCGTCGTATATTCGCGCCAGATATTCCCCTATTATGCCGAGTATAAAAAACAGTATCCCGAACAAAAAAAGCATGCACACTATCACCGATGCATGCCCGGGCACCGTTCTGCCATAAGCCAAAAAAAGCGCCAGAAACATTATCATAAGCGCAAATGACGCAAGCGACATAAATATGCCCATAAACGTGGTAAACGTGAGAGGGAAATAAGAAAACGAGAAGATGCCGTTTAGCGCCACCTTAAAAACGTCCCTAAAACCGGACTTTGATTTTCCGGCAAAACGCGCGGGCCTCTCGAATTCCACCCCGACCTGGGAATATCCTGTCCACGCAATCATGCCGCGCATAAAACGGTTTGTCTCGTTCATTGCCTTTACGGTATCTATAACCTTACGGCTTATGAGGCGGAAGTCGCTGGCGTTTCGCGGAAAAAGACCCTTGGTGAGGGCATTTATTATGACGTAAAAAAGCGATGAACAAACCTTCCTCAAAACGCTCTCGCCGTAACGCCTCTTTATTCTTCCATAAACAATATCATAACCTTCTTCCCATTTAGTCAGGAATTCCGTAATAAGCTCCGGAGGGTCCTGTAAATCCGCGTTCATTATAACCGCCGCATCTCCCTTTGCGTAATGTAATCCCGCGGTAATGGCGCCGTCTGCGAAAAAATTTTTTGAAAGACGGATAATCTTAAGGTAAGGCCTCGTTTGTCTTTCTTCCTTAAGAATCCCGTATGAGCCGTCGTGCGAACCGTTTTCCACCATGATAAACTCGAATTCGTAACGGGACTCTTTTCCCCTCATTTTATCAAGGCGCAGCACAAGTTCCCGAAGCACCTCTTCTTCGTTAAAAATAGGAACTATAACGCTTATCTTTTTTTTCATGATATTCCTGCCTCACTAATTGCCGTATGCCGGTTTTTACGCGCGGCTACGGATAAACTCGCCTATCACACCTCTTATGTACTCTCTTTCTCCACTTTTTATTCCCGGATATACGCCTATCCAGAAAAGGTTTCTCATCACAAGGTCCGTATTGCGCAGACTGCCGCATACGCGATAGGCTGCATCCTTGTAAGCCGGCTGTCTTATTATGTTGCCTCCGAAAAGCATGCGCGTCGCTATTTTATTCTTTTCCAGATAGCGCACTATATCGTTGCGTGAAAAAGGGGCGCTACTTCTCACAAGGAGCGGAAAACCAAACCAACATGGGTCGGCCTCATTCTCGGAACGCGGAAGAACAAAATACTCTTCGTACATCTTAAAGTGTTTATAGAAAAACGTGAAATTTTCTTTTCTGGCTTTAATAAATCTTTCGATTTTGGCAAGTTGCGCCAATCCGCACGCTGCCTGCATATCTGTGGCCTTCAGGTTGTAGCCTATATGCGAATAAACATACTTGTGGTCATACCCGAACGGCAGCTCCCCCCTTTTCATGCTGAATCTCCTGCCGCAGGTATTGTCCCTTCCCGTCATACACCAGCATTCCCTGCCCCAGTCGCGGAGCGATAAAATCGCTTTCTTCAACACGGCGTCGTCTGTCAAGACAGCCCCTCCCTCCCCCATTGTAATAAGATGCGCCGGATAAAAGCTGCAGCTTGAGATATGGCCGAAGCTACCCGTATACCTTCCCCCGTACAGAGAACCCAGGGAATCGGAATTATCCTCTATGAACCAAAGGTTATATTTTTGTGAAATGCGCCTGATTTCCTTTATACGGGCGGGATTCCCCAGCGTGTGGGCTGTAAATATCGCCCTTGTCCTTCTGGAAATCGCCTTTTCTATCATTTCCGGAATGACGTTGTACGTGCCCAATTCCACATCTATAAACACGGGCGTGAGGCCGTTCTGGACAATCGGATTGACGGTAGTGGGAAAACAGGAGGCAGCGGTAATAATTTCATCTTTTGCCTTGAGGCGCGCCTTCCCAAGAAGCGGGCTTTTTAAAGCCGATACAGCCAGGAGGTTTGCCGAAGATCCCGAATTGGTTAAAATAGAGCATTTTTTTCCTACGAAATCAGCGAGTCCCCTTTCAAAAGCCTTTGTATACTTTCCGGCCGTCAGCCAGAAGTCCAAAGAGGCGTCGACAAGATTCATAATCTCACCGGCGTCATAAACCCTGCCGGCATACGGTATGTAAGTCTTGCCGGGTACGAATTTCTTCCCTTTTTCCTCTTCGTAAAAATTTATTATTTCCTTTAGTATTTTTTTTCTTATTTTTTCTTTTTTATTCATCGCATTTTTTCGTCC
>JAFGLX010000138.1 GCA_016927795.1 Candidatus Omnitrophota bacterium | reverse complement strand
CCGTTTAAAGAGGTGAGAATTTCGTAATCAACCGCATACGCCGATTCCCATTTTATGGTTATTTTACTGATAACTTTCTCTTTGCCTAAATCAAAGTAAATCCACTGATTATCAAGTCCTAGCTTAGATGACCACCTGGTAAGCATATTGCTATCGACAGGCGCCATAGGATTAGGTTGAGGCGCCCAGTCCGGAGTATCGTCAAAGCTTGACGCAACCGCGTTTTCGGCATTAAGATAAACAAGCTTCTCGATGGGGCTATTCTCCTTGTGGGTTGTCTCTTTGTAGGCTGTCTTTGTGCTTCCCTTTTCAGCCACTTGGCACGATGAACACGAAAGTGCTAATACAAGAATTCCTGCCCACAATGTAATTTTTTCTGCCTCTAGTCGCATTTATTTTCCCTATCTCCTATCCGGTAATCTACGGCGTCCCGTATTCCTTAAGTCCTTTCATCGTTACCCCTTTCATGAAATACTTTTGGAATGATAGGAAAACGATGAGCATAGGCGTCGTCGCCACCACCGCACCTGCCATAATTGTCGCAAATCTCGTGCCGTACTGACCGTTAAGCACGGATAGGGCGAGCGGCAGCGTACGCATACTATTTGAGTTTATCACTATTAAGGGCCATATGAAGCTGTTCCACTGCTGCAGAAATGTCAATATCGCCAGCGTAGCTAGAATTGGCTTTATTAGAGGAAGTATGACAAGGCGGTAAATGCTGAATTCGCTGCACCCGTCTATCTTCGCCGCATCAACCAGGTCATCCGGTATCGACATTATAAACTGCCTGCACAGGAAAACGCCGAAGACGCCGGCCATTACCGGAACTATAAGCGCATTATACGAATTAAGCCAACCGAGCTTCCTCATCAGGATAAAGCCTGAAATGATGTTAACCTGCCACGGTATCATGAGCGAACCTAAAAGGACAAAGAATATTTTATCTCTGCCCCAAAACCTTTGCTTGGCGAATGCGTAGCCCGCAAGCGAACAGAGAAATACGTTGGCTATGGTAACGGTGGCAGAGACGTATATGGAGTTCCAAATATATCGCATTATGGGCATGAGCCGGAAGAGATCTTGATAGGGCAGAATAGTCGGATGTTTCACTATAAACGAAGGCGGGTATGATTGCACCTCTTCCACAGGTTTTATGCTGGTTACAAGCATCCAGACATATGGAACAGCTATTGTTACCGCGCCAAAGAGCAGGAACGAGTATATCATGCTCTTTGTCGCGAAATTGCAGAAACGTTTGCCCTTCAGAACTTCCATATTGTTAGTTTCCATTTAAAAATATCATCTATCATACAGGCATCACTCCCTTATGTCAAATACTATTTAAAAAGATATAAAAACATTATAATATTACAGAGATCCTTAAAAATTACTGAAACTTAGAGTGATATTAGTATATCATAAACTCATCCAAAAATCTATATATGTTACATAAGTATTACATGATGTATATGCTATTAAGCAGTTTGGTACAGCTTATATATGGCGGGGTTACTGTGATTTCTTGCTTATAATATGCTCGACATAGATCACATAGAGAGGCGTCTTCTAAAAGCTCCCTACCTGCGGGGTTTATTTTGGTCGGTGTAATTGATTCTGCAAGGAGAAGCCTATGTAAGTATTGTAAAAAAGAACACGGTGTAATGTAGGAAATATCGCAAACTACATGCCCGGAGGTTGATGAGTTAAACGGCTATCTGCGGTCAAAGCCCTCCTTTCTTCCCGTGCCAGTTCTCCGGTAAAGCTGACATCCCCGGCAGGACAAGCGCATCGGGCTTTGCGCTTTGCAGCTTCGACAGCAAGTTTTCTCACAATTTCCGAGCCTTCCGGTGCGGTCTTGGAAGATGGTATGAACGCAAATTCCCGGCCTAAGGGCCGGCAGTATGTTTCTCTCAAATACTCCATTGCGGGTTTATTCTGCGGGGTGAAAGATGGGTCGTTTTCGCCTCCGGACTCAGGATATGTATTCCACGCCCACCAGTAGACGCCGAAGAACCATGGCTTATCCCAGAATGTATCCACAAGCGCTTCATAGCACTCTTTTTGAAGCAATGTATTCGGCGTTACCCTTTTCAATGCGTTTTCCCAGGGCCTATTGCTTGCCGTGCCGGCGCTGCAATATCCCGACTCGGTAAATATTACAGGTTTGTCAACCGTCTTTTGGAACGCTTCGATCTCCGCAAGCCAGCTTTTCCATCCTGAAAGAATCTCGTCTCTTGTGGCGTTGGATTTTTTCGCTACGGGGAAATATGCGTCTATGCCGACATAGTCGAGAAGATCCCAGAATTTCACATTTTTATATGCATCCCAGTTCGCGGCATACGTTATCTGGCCTTTGAATAGTCTCCGGACATCCTTTATGACAGAATCCCTCCAGAAGCCTTCTTCCTGGGTAGCAAATGAAAGTTCTGTTCCGACACAAAAAAATTCAACGTCTTCATCGCCCGCCATGCGCGCATAATGAGTGATAAAAGCGAGGTAGTTCGCGAACCACTTTTCCCACTCCCGGGATGTGCAGAATCCTATGTCCGAACGAGTGCAGCCTTCATCTATAATCAAATCTATGTGAGGCTTAAGCATTACTTTCATGCCATATTCATGGGCTTTTCTTATGGCGTGGCGGACGCTTGAATCGGACGGGGTGCGGTCGGTGGCGCGGATTTCGGTTGAATCGAAACGGTCCTGATACCGGGTAACGATAATTGCCACGGACTCCACGCCGCATTTCTTCATGAGCAAAAGTGACGTGTCCGAAAATGTCGAAGCGAAACTTTCCTTGTTCCATGTCACATAACTCATTCCTTTATGAAATACAGGGTATGGCATCGGAGTGGTGTCGTTTGCGTATATTGACAATGGCGGGAAAAGAAACAGCGCAAGAACCTGGGAATACAATAATGATTTTTGAATGGCGCCCTTCATGCTATTTTTCATAATGTGCGTAATCCACCGAAGAAGGGCGCGCAAAAAAATGCCGGATCAAATGTCCGGCAAATATCCATTCAATTTGGTAACCCGGCTGCCTATCCCGCCCTTTTGGCAGTGCAAAAAACGTTATTTATCGTTATTTGCGCTGTCAAAAGAGCGGGGTTAAGGCCCGTGGCTTTGCGTACCCACTCTTTCGAATGGTTTGCCTTTATCATTTGAACGTTATTTCAATAACTCAAATTGTCAAGATAAGTATATCACAACCCGAAAAGGAGGCAAGAGGTAAAAGGCTAACTTTTTTAATTATTTACTGCTTTGCGCGAACGCTAATTTTTGTCACGGCGTTTGATTTCTGCGCGAGTTCCGGTATTATTTTCTCGATCCCTAGCCGCACTATTTCCTTCGTCCGCTTTTCCGAATCCGCAATAGCGTAAACCCTGAACTCCGGCGCGTTGCCGGACGGCCTGAGATGCGCTATCTCGCTGTTATCAAAAAGTATTCTTACGCCATCCGTATAATTTATATTCTCAGGTTTCCCGAAACCGTCGCGCTTAATAAATACTTCCTCTATTCTTCCTTTAATAATTTCGGATTCTTCCCGGTCATTAGAATCCCTGGGGGTCAAAAAACTCATTATGGCCCTGCCTGTTTCCGCGGGAAACTCCTTTTTTCTATCTGCGTACGTAAACCTCGATGGTATTGTCTTCATTAATTCTGAAACGCCTCCGCTTTTTATCGCCAGATGTATAACACTCAAAAGCGGAAGTATCGCGTCTCTTGTAGGCAAGGCTTTAAGAATTTTGTCTCCGATCGCAAGGTCCGTTCCCGTAAGAAAACCACCGTTCGATTCCCATGAAACGACGTTCCATTCACCCCGCCACCCGCTGTTTTGCGGCGAGTGGGCGTGGCCGGTGATAGAATCGTTCATCGCGGCAATAACAAAAGGCGACCCTATTTTGGTTTGGGTTAATTCTATACCTTTGTCTTTACAAACCCTTATTATAGAATCGTTCGCGCTAACGGGAACACATACGGCATCTACCTTTATATTTAAATTTTGCAAACCCAATACGGCAAGCAATCCTAAAATGTCACCGGTTATATATTTTACGGAGCGCCTTGGCTTGCCTCCTTCATAAACCCTATAAACAAGAAGCGGTCTGTCCGAATCACCGTCCAGTGTTATACCTATGTCAAGGCTATTATCCACGAGAATCTTCCTGAAAATGCCCAGAGTCTTATCGGAAACACTTTCGGTGTCAACCGGAACAAACTCATTACTTCTTAAGAGTCCGTTGTTTATTTTAATGCGGGGCGTAAAAACCTTCGCGCCTAAATTTTCGAAAATGTCCTTTGCGATGTCCCTGCCTACGGCGGAATGTTGATATAGAAAAATTCTCGTTCCTTCAGGGAAAAATTTATTACCGAACGCGTCTTTGTACCTGTCGATGTATAATTTGCAGGCCTTGCCAGTATAGCATTCGGCTCTTAATAGCTTGTTAAATCTCAACTTAAACTTCGCTTTAAAAGCTCCTTTTTTATTAAAAAATGAGTCTTCCTGGGTTATGGAATAAACTTTAGTTCTTTCTTTTCTTACATTCTCCAAAATGCCATGCTCATCTGATTTTAATACCTCTCCTTTACGCTTTGTAAACTTTATTCCGTTTCTATCTGCGGGTATATGGCTGCCCGTAACCATAATACTGGCTATATTATTCTGCATCGCATAATAAGCGAGAGCCGGGCTCGGAATCTGTCCCTGGTCATCAACTATCCCGCCCATATCAAGAATGGCGCTAGCAACGGCTCTCTTTATCCTATACGTGCTGTGTCTCCTATCTCCTGCTATCGCTATTTTATCGCCTTTTTTAAATTCTCTGAGTGTCTTAAGATAAGTGATAAAACCCCCTGTGTTAACGAAACATTCCATATCGGTCATATTGTCGACCGTATCTCTTAACCCGCTCGTGCCGAATTTTAATTCTGCTAATTTTTTGTTCATTTTTTATATATGATTAGATATCAAAAAAAATTACACGGATTCGCATGGAGTAAAACACGGATTTGCACAGATAGAGAGGTTAATAAAATGTGTATTCGTATTCTTAATCCGTGCAAATCCGTGTTTTTTAATCCGTGCAAATCCGTGTTTTTAAACCCTGCCCCGTCGGTCTTCAAGTCTACGACGATTGTCCTCGGCTTTTTCTTTCGTAATGCGCATCCGCAAAACAAAAATAATGGCGATTATAAGGCCAGCGACCGGCAAAGAAGCTAACGAAAAACGTATCCAAAATATGGTCTCGGGCGCCTGCACTTTAAGTTTCCAGGTGAAACCCGACCACGTCAAAATGAGACCGGAAAAATAATATCCTAATGAATTTCCCAGTTTAAGAATATAGGAGGCGCAGGCGGTGAAAGAACCTTCTCTTCTTTCCTGCGTATGAAGTTCGTCGTGGTCGATAATGTCGGCGCCTATGGAGCTGTGCAACATCCACAGTGAGGCCGCAGACATTCCCATAAGACCTGACGCTATTGTCTGTAGCCAGATAATCTCAGGTGTATATAAAAACCATGAGCCGCCGTAACCGCATATACCTACCAAACAGGCTATGACTACGGCCCGACGTTTACCAATACGATGCGCCAAAGACGCGTGGATCGGCACCCCTAAAAGTCCGCCCAGCATAAAAGCGACACCCATCCAGAATTGCCAGTTATCTCCTGTAATTTTGTCGCCGCCTGCTACATAAAAAACCGTCGCATAATAGCCAAGCGCGCCTACCATACTCGTCCCCAGGGTAAAAGCAATACCCACAACCATCATCTTGCGGAACGGAACACATTTAAGGGTCGCGCCAAAGGAGCTAAGAATGGAAATTCTTCTTTTAATCTTAACCACCACTTTAGCATAGTAACGCTCTTTAACCCTAAAGAAAATGATTACGGCAAAAACAGCCATTACAACGCCAAATATAGATGTGTAAACCTGCAGTCCCCGGAGGGTGTTCTTCTGCGCGGTTCCTGGTATAAGAAACCAGGCGAGGTTCGTAAACCGCAAAGCGTAAAAATTAGCGAGCTCCGAGATCTTTTGGGCAACGCTCCTATAGGACATTATTGAGGTGCGCTCTTCGTAATCAGGCGACATTTCCGCGCCCAGACTGTAGTAGGGCACCGTGAAAGAACTGATTATTGGAATATAAACCATGTTGGAGAAAAGCATGTACCAGAACACCGCCGACAGGCCGAGAAATTTTATTCCCACCCAGGAAGGCGACACCAAAAAAAGAATCGGTAGACCCAGTCCGCTTAAAATGCCGGCTATCAGAATAAAAGGTCGGCGTCGGCCCCATTCGGAACGCAAATTATCGGAGAGCCATCCTACCAGAGGGTCAACAATGGCATCAAAGATTCGGATCAGCGTAAGCGCCAAGCCTACCATCCACGTCGGAACACCTAAATATAAGTTGAAAACCGCAAAAGCAACGGCGGCATACATCCAGAGACCCCACATATCAACTGCCGTGCCTAAGCTATAGGAAACTTTGGTCATAATGGGAAGACGGTCCCGTTCGGTTCGTCTCCTCTGAAATTTCCTTCTCTCGGTAGGTTCTCCCATTGGCATTCCCTCCTTCTATTTGCGGATGATCCTCGCGAAGCCGTGCACGAAAGTAGCGCGGCGAAACAGAATAATCTTAACGGTTATAACATGCGTCTATGAGTCGCTCTACACTTGTGATAGCCACGCATTGAACCGTATCGGCGCCGCCGTAATATATTTTGACTTCGCCGTTATCTTCCACCACAGCCCCTGCGGTAAATACGACACTGGGGGTCTGCCCCACAAGCTCGTATTGCTCTTCGGGGATAAGAATCGCGTCTTCTGCCATGGCCTTGACTTTTGCCGGATTTTCCAGGTCCAGAAGACAGACGCCCAATTGATAAACAAAGTGCGCTTTGCATTGCGTGCGTACTCCGTGAAAAATATTAAGCCATCCTTCGGGTGTTTTAATAGGGGTAGCTCCCGCCCCGACTTTTGTCCACGCCCAGCGAATCCCTTCCCAGTTCCTGAACACACATTCACTTTTTCCCCAAAATATGAGATCCGGAGAATAAGATATCCATATATCCCCGCCGCCATGTCCGGTATTGGGCCTGTCAAGCCGCGCGTAGAGTCCGTTGATTTTTTCCGGGAAAAGTACTCCGTTACGGTTATCTGTCTCGGAAATAAATCCCATCCACTCGAACTTTTTAAAATCTTCTGTCTTTACCAGGCTAAGACGGCAGGTGTGACCGGAGTGTGCGGCATGAACCATATAATATGTATTTTCAATTTTTGTTACACGCGGATCGTAATACATGCTCACGGCATACTCTTTAAAGAGGGGATCCTGATGGGGCATGTCAATCGGTTCCGGCCGCGGTTTAAAATTAAATCCGTCCGAGCTTTCCGCAATCCAAAAACGGTCAAGAAGTGCGGAATTCTCAACCCGGCAAACCATGGTATAAATACCATTGTGCTTGACTATGCCGGAATTAAAAACATATTTTATATCGTACTCGGCAGGAAAATTTTTACCCGTTAAGATAGGATTTCCCTCGTATCTCTTACATATAGGGTATTTCTTTGCTTTCACGACTGGTTCCTCCCTTTTGCGTTCTGTTTTTTTTGTTAAACAATTCGACTGACATCCTTCGGCTTTTTAACCCTAAAGTTGTTGGAAGTATAACACTTCCGGAACTACTTGTCAATGGAGCCCCTCACGTCTTTACAGTCGTGGTGCCTGAAAAACCCGACGCCTGCCTCTCGGCCTTGCCGAGGGCCTTCAATGTATTAGACGACATCTCGCCGAAGCGCTGCTTGCTTACATTCATCCCCGGCTTTAGAGCCGCGGTCTTTTGCGCGAAGGCGGATAAAGCCTCTTGATTGACTAATACTCGATTCTCGTCTTTACAAACTTTATGTTAATCATCGTTATTGTGAATACCACTACAAATACTATATAACCTAATGCGGAGGCGTATCCCATCTTGAATTTCCTGAATCCCATATCGTAAATATAAGCTACTATGGTAAGAGCGGAATCGAGCACCCCGCCTATACCTAACTCCGACTGAGTCATGATATAGACCCTTTCAAAAACCTGAAAGGACGCGATGAACCCTATTATGACTACAAAAACCGTTATCGGTTTTAATAATGGAAGTGTTATGTACCAGAATTTCTCAAAGGCACCCGCTCCGTCTATCTCCGCGGCTTCGTAAACCGTCTTTGGAATAGCCTGAAGCCCGGCCAGGAAAAGTATCATATTATAGCCCAGGCCCGCCCATATGGACATTATCATTATTGCGGGAAGCGTCCAGACCGGGCTCATGAGCCAATCTACGGGTTGCAATCCTGCCAGCATGAGGATGTGGTTTATGAGGCCATATTTCTCACCGGCGAAAAGCCATTTCCATATTACCGATAATGCTATGACAGATGTTACAGATGGTATGAAATATATGGTCCTGAAGAAGCTTTTAAACCGGATATGTTGATCGACCGCTATGGCCAAGAGAAGCGACAACGCAACGCCTGGCGGTATTATGCCGACCGTGTATAAAAAAGTATTGCGTACGGCCTTCCAGAATCTGGGGTCATTGAAGAATATGTTCTTGTAATTATCCAATCCCACCCATTTAGGCACGTGTATGGCATCGTATTCCGTGAATGACCAGTAGAAAGAAGCTATGACGGGCCCTAAGACAAATATGAAAAATAAGAGAACTGCCGGCGCAATGAAGACATAGGACCATTTTGCTTCGTTAAGTCTCGCAAAAAAGCCTTTCTTCATTGTTTAAAACATCTCGTATTTTTTAATAAATCGGCGAACCATGCCAAGCGATATAGGTACGTAAGTTAGTTCGTCTTCTTTGCCCTCGTATTCCACGTTGAAAAAGCCACGGTAATTTGCTCTCTTTAGTATCCCGAATATTTTATCGTAATCGAATTCGAGTTCTTTTCCGTCTTTGCTCATCTTGTGGATTTTGGCGTGCATATGCGTAGTATAGGGTATTGATTTTTCAAGGGCTGCGTACATGTCCCGGTCTTTATAATTTCCCGTGTCGAGATTAAGCTTTACCCATGGCGAATTAACGTCTTCAAGAAGCCTGTGCGTCTCTACCGAGGTGGGAAGATAACCCCCGTCGTTGTGGGACTCTATGGCAAGAACGACGCCCTTTTTCTCGGCGTATTTGGCGCACTCTTTTATGCTTTTTACCACCTTTGGCCAAAGTTCCTTATGGCGTTCGGGGGGAGCCCAACCGGCAAAAATCCTTAAATTAGGCGCGCCCAGAAGATAAGCCGTATCTGTCCATTTACATATTTTCTCTACCTCGGCCTTCTCGTCCGCTTCGTTGTCTTTCCCGAAACTGTTCCCGGGAGAAACGGCGGATATCGTAATCTGAAGGTCCGTTGCCAGCTTTTTTATTTTCAGGAGATATCCGGGCTCCTGACTCTTTAAATGAACGTCTATTATATCGATTCCGCCCACCTTCAGCTCATCCGCGCATACATGCAGGAGTTTTTCAAGATCCATTTTTCCGGCATCAAACGTCCGGTTATACGACCACGAACATAAGCCCAGCTTCATATCGCCACCTATTTTAACTTAAGTGAAAAATTCTCCCGCAAAGAGAATCTTCAGATAAGTGTTCTTCGCGGGATCCCGCCAAAGGCGGGAGAGCTTTGAGTTTCGTTTATGTCAGTATTTGACCTTTACCCAGCAACCTTTTTCTGACGATTCGTAAGCGGCTAATATAACGCTCATGGATTTCGCGCCCTCCTCGCCGTCTATAAAAGGCTTTTCTCTTTTTACGACACAGTCTATGAAATAGTGAACTGCGCTTCCCCACCCCGAGCCAGGGCCTATTTCTGGATAAACGTCCTCCAGTAGAGAATTCGGGTCTTTACCCTTGCCGACAGTAGCCATGCTCGCTATAACGGGCTTCTCTGAGCCTATAGACGTGTGTATTTTGCCGTTTTCACCGTAAAGCCAGGTCATAACCTCATACGGCCTTGTCGTCCAACTTGCCTCAAAGTGCCCAAGCGCTCCATCTGTAAAGCGCATAAGTATGCTCCCGTTATCCTCGACCGGAAAGGGTTTTTCAACGGTTTTTATGTTGGCGCAGACTTCCGCAACTTCCTTTCCGCTTAGCCATCTAAGAAGGTCGAGTATATGTATGCCCACGTCTATAAGCGCGCCTCCTCCCGATAGCTTCTTATCGCTAAACCAGCCCTCGTTACCTCCGGCCCAATATTCGGGCCCGGCATGGCCTATTCTTCCTTTCACCATATTTATTTTGCCGAGTTTCTCCGTATCTATGAATTTTTTCGCAGCTTGATGGACCGGGTCAAAACGCTGTGTCTGTTCTACCATTAAAAGGACGCTGTTCTTCTTCGCCGCTTTAATCATGTTCGCTGCGGCACTGTTAGATATAGTTATGGGTTTTTCTACCAAAATATGCTTTTTGGCCGCGGCTCCGCCGCAAGCCACCTCTTCGTGCAGGTAATTTGGCGTATTAACAAAAATGGCGTCTATATCTTTTCTTTTTACCACACTCTTCCAGTCCTTAGAGATATCTACGCCGTTAAGCCTAAATTGAGATGCCATAAGTTTGGCTCTGCCATCATCTATGTCGCATAAAGCTTTTACTTCGGCCTTCCCTTTGTAGTTTACAAGATTCGGTAAGCTTGCCCGTTCGGTAATCTTACCGCAACCTATTATACCTATGCGAACTGACATGCGGTATACTCCCTTGATTAACTGGTGCTCCAGCGCACCAGTACCCCGGTCACCAGAACTCCGGCGGCCCAGAAAAGGCTAGGGGTTGGTTTACTGGTTAATTTTTAAAAATCTTATATAAAAAATCGTTTGAAATTTTACGGTAAGTGAATATATTCTATTATCATAACCATATTATGTCAATGAGATATAATCAAACTTGTCCGCTGTTATATCGGTTTGTCTGTTAACCGAGATATATCTTTCTACCCAATTTAGCCGAACGATATATATTCCACACGATATTAAGGGTTTTTCTTGCCTCAACGCCGTTTACTTCCGGCTCGCGGCCGCTTCTTAGCGCCTTGTAGAACTCTCTTATCTGGATACAATGGCAAAATCCCCAGTAATCTTTTACTCCATCACCGTAATCTATATATTCGCCGGCTTTAGGTTGCGCTTTTACTACTTTGCCTCCGTAAAACCCGATTTTTGCCGAATCTTTAACTATATTAACCCTGCCTTTTTCGCAATCAAGTTCGATTTCAGTATCGTCGTCATATGAGTAATAATTAATAAAATAAAAACATATATAGGTGCCTTTTTTGAATTTAACAACACCTTCTGCCATGTCCTCAACATCTATGTATTTATGCATTCTGCTTGCTATATTGGCCTCTATATATTCCACTTTATCGTTTATGATCCACCGGAGAATATCTATAAAATGTATAGACTGGTCTATTAATACTCCTCCTCCTTCTTTGTCCCAGGTGCCCTTCCAGTCGCTTTTTTTGTAATAACTGTCCGGCTTATGATACGAAAGTATTATTTTCGCGGCTTTGATTTTGCCTAAACTGCCGCTCGCTATATTTTTTTTAACCAGTTGAGAGCCGGGATTATATCTGTTTTGTGATATTACGCCCAACTTAACCTTATTTTTTCCGCACACTGCCAGCATCCTGTCGGCATCTTTCGGGTTTATGGCTATGGGTTTTTCGCAAAGGACGTGTATCTTTCTTTTAGCAGCCGCGATTGTCATTTCAGCATGAAGGCAATGGGGGGTTAAAACGTGAACGGCGTCCGGTTTTTCCTTGTCCAGCATTTCCCTGTAATCAAGATACGGCCTGCAGGAATAACGTTCAGCCGCCGTTTTGGCCCTTGGCTTTTTAATATCGCACACCGCTGCCAGGGATACGCCTTTTGTGTTCAAAATTGACTGGGCATGCATTGGGAATATATTACCACAGCCTATTATGCATACACGAAATGACATATGATATACTCCGTCTATTAAACGGTGCACCGGTGCTCCAGCGCGCCAGGCACCAGAAAAATGTAGGGGGTCGGTTTGTAATTAATCTTAAAAAAACTGCTTGAAAAATTGCGACAAGCGTCTATATATTTTATTATCGTATTCAGATCGTGTCAACTGTAATGTAATCAAATCGTATAATATTCGAATCGTTTCATTAGAGTTTCTATATGGTATAGCGGTGATATGATAGGGGGGGATATTTACCCCGTTCGATCTCTCGTCCGCTAACCTCAACTTTGGGATAATAGATTGAACGGTGTTTACCTTTGTTATATGTGAAGTTTCGCTTTAAATACCTCTTTTATCCTCTCAAACACGGTATATATGGCAGGGACCAGGAGTAAGGTTAATGGTGTAGAGAATAATAAGCCCCCTATAACCGTAATGGCAAGCGGGTTCCACAGATTTGCCCCTTCCGATTTGTCAATAGCCATGGGTAAAAGTCCCATTATGGTCGTGGCTGTCGTCATAACTACGGGTCTTAATCTGTCACGCGCAGACTGAATCACTACGCGGAACAGCCCTGTCCTGGGCTTTCTGAGAAAGTTTATATGATCAACGAGTATAATTCCGTTATTTACGACTATTCCCGCGAGCATCATCATGCCTATCAAGGCGCCCATGCCTACGGCTGTTTTACTTAAATATAAGGCAAGAATCGCGCCTATAGAGGCTAAAAGTACTGTACCCATTATTATAAACGGCTGGTAATAAGACTCGAAAAGCGAGGCCAGCACTATGTAAATAAGGGCCAGGATAACCCAGATTATAATTGCGAATTCTTTTTGCGATTTTACCATGGAAGGGTAATTTCCCCCTATTTTATAAAAATAATTTTCCGGGAATCTTATGTCTTTCAGTGTTTCTTGTATTCTTTCCACGGCCTTGCTCAGAGGTATATCACCCACGTTAGCGCTTACCTGGACCATTCTGGATTTATTTTTTCTCCATATTTCGCTCGGCCCCAATCCGTATTTGAAATCGGCTATTTGGTCTATCAGGATTTTCTTGCCGTCCTCCGTAACAAGGACAAGTTTATGTATATCTTTAAACGTCCTTCTGTAGCGCTCTTCCAGTCTTGTTATAGTCTCGACCTCGCCTTTACCGGTATGAAACTGTGTGGCCCGAAGACCCCTAACCTGGCCGTGCACCATTGTGGCTATATCACTTACTGATAAATCAAATTCGGCCGCTTTATGTTTATCTATGCCCAAACCAAGTTCGGGGCGGCCCTCCCTCATTCTTATCTTCACGTCGGTAAAATTGGGTATAGACCCGAGCCTCGTGGCTATGGATATGGCAAGTTCCCTTAGTACGTCATAATCAAAACCGAAAAGGTCCAAAATAATCTCCTTTGTGCCGACTTCCTGCTGTTCCTCGAAATAAATAAAAGCCGGCTTTATTCTTGTGACCTTAGGCCTTATGCTTTCTATGATCTCGGCGCTCGTCCTCTTGCGTTTATTAACGGGAACGAGCTCTACATAAACCTTGCTTGACCAGGATTCGACTCTTGCCGTAAAGGTTTTTATCTCGGGCACTTCCTTCAGTGTGTCTTCAACCCTTCTTACAGTTGCGTCATTTACGTCAAGTTTAGCGCCCGTTGGCATCTCTATAAATATCGTGAATTTGTTCTGCTCTGTGGTCCCGACAAACTCCCTTCCCAGCGTTTTTGATAGAAAGAGCGCTCCTATAAAAAGTAGAAACATTACGGTAAGCGCGATAAATCTTTTTCTTAGTATAAATATAAGGGCTTTTTTCTGTATTCTATAGAATGGCTCCAGGATTCTGGTGTTTCCTTTAACTATTGTCGCTCTTGAAGAGAAAAGCGGGACTACCGTAAGAGCTACAAAAAGCGACACGACAAGTGAAAACGTAACGGTCCATGCCACTCCTCCATAAAGCAATTTCATTTCTTTGCCTACAAAAATCATGGGTAAAAATACTATTATGGTGGTAAGCGTAGAGGCTATTATAACGAGGTTCATTTCCGAGGCACCCGAGGAGGCGGCTTCAATTTTCTCATAACCGTTTTCTATCTTCTTTAAAATATTTTCGAATACTACAATGGAATTATCGACGAGCATACCTACGCCCAAAGCCAGGCCGAACATCGTGATAAAATTCAACGTCAGGTTTATCGATCTCGAAAAGAAAATATTGCAAAGCTCCATAAGCCCAAAGGTAATAACAACGGAAATCGGTATGGATGCCGTTACTATCATTATCGACCTTAACGACTTGCTGGCCATGAAAACAACGATAAATACAAACAGCACAAAATACAACAGTTTAGGCGGCAGGAATATCGTGCCGACAAGCAGAATTATTATGTATATCATATTCTTGCTTTTTATTTTGCCCAGGAATATCGCCAGCACAAGCATTATGAGAACGGCCCCTTTGAGAAGCGAGTCTTTCAGGTTGTTCATGGATTTTTTTATAAAATCAGCCTGATTGCTTGTAATGACAATCTTTACGTCTTTCGGCACGATGTTCCTTACTCTGTCTATTTCGCGCTTAATATCGTCGGCGATCTTAATGGTATTGCCTGTGGATTCTTTTTGTATATAGAGCGAGACAACGGGCCTTACGTTTATTCTTGCGTAACCAATCGGCTCCAGATACGAATCTTTTATCTCGGCTATATCTTTTAATCTCACGATTGAGCCGTCCGGGTTAACGGAAACACCTATGTTTTTTATGTCATCTATGGTGGCGAATT
>JAFGLX010000137.1 GCA_016927795.1 Candidatus Omnitrophota bacterium | reverse complement strand
TGTCTTTCTGCTTTATAGCGTACAGGCCGGTAACTACCTTATGTTTTTAATTACAATCCCGTACCTTGCCAGGGTTATGGGGCCTTCCGGGTGGGGGCTTGTGGCTTTTACGATGACGTATGCTCTATATGTAAAGCTCATCGTGGAATACGGTTTTGACCTTGCCGGAACACGGGAGGTGGCCAGAAACCGCCGGGATAAGAGCGAGCTTTCAAGCCTTATAGCGGGTATTTTTGGGGCAAAGATATTGCTCGCTTTACCGTTATTGGCCGCAAGCGTAATATTCCAGAGGGTTATCCCGCTATTCAGGGATAACCCTTTTCTTTTGTGGACCGGCGTATTCTGGGCGGTCTCACAGTCGTTTAACATGAATTGGTATTTCAGGGGTTTTGAGAAAATGAATGTGGTAGCAGCTTTTACGGGTACCGCGAATCTCGTTTTTATTTTTCTCGTATTCATCTTCATTCACCAACCCGATGACGGGTGGAAACTGTTTTCTATATTAGGGGTATTGGCTTTTTTGTCGGCGGCTATAGCTATGGCAATAGTCTACCGGGAAGTGCCGTTTAGGCTGCCCCGGCTGGGCATATCCCTTAAGGCTTTGAAAACAGGCTGGAGCATGTTTCTTTTTCGCGGCCCTATTAATCTTTATACTATGGGTAATACCTTTATACTGGGCTTTTTCGCTCCCGCGAATATTGTCGGCTATTACGGCGGTATCGAGAAAATAGTAAACAGCATATTGCGTCTTTTTACGCCGATAAATGAAACCCTTTTCCCCAGGCTCACATATCAGGCTAACGCGGAAAAAATCGATAATTCAAGGATTGAGCTTATAGGCGGTATTTTAATGATAGGATTCGGGATAGCCTTGGGATGCGTTCTTTTCTTCTCCGCGCCCATAGCCGTCAGGCTGCTATTGGGCCCTGAATTCAAACCTGCCGTTTCCCTGATGCGTACGCTGTCGGTTCTCCCGCCTTTAACGGCCCTTAGCAATCTCTTCGGCATTCATAGGATGCTTCCCAAGGGCCTTGACCGGCAGTTCAATAAGATTATAGTAAGAGCGGTTATTCTGGATGTGGTATTAGCGGTTATTCTGGCGCCGCGTTTTGCCCATTTCGGTATGGCCTGGACGCTTGTTGCTGTTGAGGCTTTTGTGGCGGCGTCAATGTTTTTATGCCTCAAGACACACAAAAAATCCCTCAAAAAAATTTAATCCCCCCGGGGCTCCACTGAAAAGCGTGTTACCGTTCCGCTTCGAACATATAGCAGAGTATTTCGGCTATTGTTTTCGGTTTCAGATTGGCTATGCCGCCGTCAGACGATATATTACCGTCCACAAAAATATATTCACGAAAGTGCCGCATATAACGGTCAACGCCGGACTTATCGACTTCTTTTTTAAGGAGAGCGGAAAGTTTTTCCGTAAATAGGGGAGGGCGGGAAACGTGTTCCACGAAGCCATTTTTGTTGTAAAAACAGTTTCCCAGAGTCAACACCTTTTTATAACGACATAGCGCCTTAAACCCGCTGCTGGAATTTACCGTAATCATGGCTGAACATTTTTCAATAAGCGTATTGAAGTTATAATTTCTAAGCCATATTACATCGGAGTACTTCCTGCGCAGCCCGCGATAAGCCAAAAGACCGAAATCGTAAGGGTGCTCTTTTACTACTATCCCGTAACAGGGAAAGTTTTTTCTTATATCATCGTGAAATAGCTCCAATATATCGTGCATCGAGTGTATATAGGGACTGTTATGAAGTATCTGGGTGTCGTTGTGTAACTGAAACGGTATAAAAAAGAACTTATCCGGCAGGGTTCGCTTTTTTTCAGGATAATAGAGCCGCATGCATTTTAAATACAGGAATTCGGCTATATCACCCAGATACGCCGGATGCGAAATAACCCATGGAAGAATCTTCTTTATGCTTACCCTGTAAGGGGTTATCTCGACGTATTTAAGGTATGAGCGCCAGTTCCGGAAACGTTCGATTTTATAAAGCGCGTTGTTATCCACATTATAGGATGCGTCGCTGTTTACGCCCTTTCTGTCAAGCTGCATGGTGTAGGGCAGATAGCCTATCTCGCTGTATATGATATCCTTACAACGATGTCCGGGCGATATCAATTCCTGTATCCGGCCTTTATTGTTCTCGAGAAGAGCCTTGTCGAATTCCTCATTTTTAAGATTATATACTGTTTTAAACCCTGCGGAGGATGCTATTCTGTGATTAAGGGAATTTTTGAATACCAGAAGATAAACGTCGCAGCCCATTCGCTTTAGCGCGTAAGCGATGTTAAAAAAAAGGGAAATACGCGTAAGAGATGAGTTGTGAATAAATTCCAGCGCAACTTTCATAGGCCGCGGCCACTTTTTTTGCCATAATCCCTGAGTAACGTCACAAGAATGGAAAGAAGCATCTTGAATATATAGTAAACGGGCCTTATCCCCCTGTGCATGGACTTGGCCGAACCAGGATACATAACCACCGGTATTTCTTTCAAGCTGAAGCCGCATCTTTTCAGCATTATTATGACGTCGGCATCGGGATAATCGACCGGGAAATAATCCGATATTAGTATAGGGAGCACTTCCCTTCTAAAACCCACAAAACCCGAAGTAGGATCGGTTATTTTATGCCTTACGGATACAGACGCCAAAAACGCAAAAAACCTCATACCTATTTTGCGCAAGAGGCCCGAGCCGTAGCGGGGGACTGATAGGTATCTGGAGCCTATCACAACCTCGTTCTTTCCGGTTTTTAGCTCGTCCAGTATATTTTTTAAAAAGCGCGGTTCATGCTGACCGTCTCCGTCAATCTGCAAAATATAATCATAGCCGTTTTCATAGGCGTATTTATATCCTGTCTGCAGCGCTACGCCGTAGCCGGCGTTAATCCCGAGCGAAAGTACACCCGCGCCGTTTTCTCTGGCGACATTTACGGTGTTATCGCTCGAGCCGTCGTCTACTACGACTATATCGGTGTTTTCCAGAGTGTTCTTAGTCTTAGAGATAACATTGCCTATGGCATTCTCCTCGTTAAAAGCGGGGATTATGACTATAGTTTGTTTATGCGTACCCATATAGATATTTTACGCCTGAAAATAGGGCCCGGCATATATTGTATAGTCTTTGTGTAAATTACGCAAGATTAAAGGAGTGCGAAAATTATTGAATTTTGCATGTGCCGCTGATATTATAATAACAAAAGCGTTCTATAAGGATAATCATATTTGTGCATACCATATCGGCGATAATAGTAAATTACGACGGGATAGACTGTGTAAAAGACTGCATAGATTCATTAAAGCGCCAGACCATGGCCGGGGAGATGGAGATAATAGTCGTGGACAACGACTCCAAGGACGGCTCACTCGGCCTTATAAAACGCTCCTTTGCTGACGTCAAAGTCGTAGAAATGGGTTACAACGCGGGTTGGGGCGTGGCGTGTAATGCAGGAATAAACGCCTCAGGCGGCAGGTATCTCGTTATGCTGAATAACGACATATATCTGGACAACCGCTGTGTCGAAGAGATGGTAAAAGCTGTGGAACTTGATGAGCGCTACGGTTCATGCGCCAGCCGCGTACTTTTATGGGAAGACCACAAAAAAACGGAGGTTGCGGGCGTCGTGCTTTACCCCGACGGCCTCTCCGTAGCCAGGGGCCGCCTGGAGCCGGCCGATAGGTATAAAAAACTTGAAGAGGTATTCTGCGCAAGCGACTGTTGCTGTCTTTTCAGGAGGGAAATGATAGAAGAGATAGGGGGATACGACACCGATTTTTTTATATATGCCGACGATACGGATATAGGCTGGAAACACAGAATTGCGGGCTGGAGGTGCGTATATGCGCCGGAAGCCGTAAGCTATCACAAACATTCCCATAAATCGGGCGGCTATTCCTCTTTTAAGGCGTTTCATGTGGAGAGAAACAGGCTATATATATGCATTAAGTATTTTCCCATTCCTTCGCTTATAGCCGGCGTCTTTTTTTCGGCCTACAGGTATATATTTCAGTTTTTTACGGCAGTCTTCGGGCATAAGGGCGCTTTCTGCGAGTACAGAAAGGGACATTCTTTTATGGAGGGTATAGGCATAATACTCAAAGCTTACTGGTGCGCTATTCGGAATTTCGGATTGTTCTGGGAAAAAAGGCAGGCTCTTAAGCGGATAAAACGCATTTCCAACAGCGAAATCCATAACCTGATAAGGAGATTTTCGATTACGACCCGGGAGATAGCCCGTTATGAGTGATAAAAACATGATACAGCTATTTTCAAACTCCCTTGGTAAGAAAGAACTAGACGCGGTAAAAAGGGTTTTTAGCTCAAAGTGGGTAGGGAGGGGGCATGAATGCCGCAGCTTTGAGAATGAGTTCGGCGCCATGGTCTCGAGCCGCAATGTTCTCCTTTTGAATAACTGCACATCGGGGATTTACCTTGCCCTGCGGCTTTTGGGCGTAGGTAAAAACGATGAGGTTATAATAGCCACCGTTAATTTCGTGGCGGTGGCTAACGCCGTTATCGACGCCGGAGCGAAACCGGTTTTTGCCGATGTCGACAGGAGGTATTTTAACATAATGCCCGGTGATATAGAAAGGCTTAAGACCCGCCGCACAAAGGCCGTTATCATACTTCATTACGGCGGACATCCGGTCGATTATGACGGCTTAAGCGCCGCCTGCGGAAAGGGGATATGCGTTATCGAGGACGCCGCAAACGCCATTGTGTCAAAGTATAAGAATAAGAACTGCGGAACGCTGGGAGACGCCGGACTTTTCAGTTTTGACGCCATGAAGCCGCTTTGCATGACTGACGGCGGCGTGTTGATTTTAAGGGACAGTAATATCTTTGAAGACGCGAAATCCATGAGGTATCTGGGCTTTCCGGAAAAATCCGCCTCAGGCATAGATTCTATGAGGAATAGAAAAGCCAGGTGGTGGGAGTTTGACCTCAAACATACATCAGGTAGATTTATATCCAATGACTGTGCCGCCGCTATAGGGCGCGTGCAGCTCAAGCGCCTGCCGGGCTTCATAAAAAGGAGAAAAAATATATGGGAATTTTACCAGAAGGAGCTCGGAAACATACCCGGAATAGAAACGCCGCCCGAACCCCTGCCTGATACGGAAACATCGTATTACATGTATTGGATAAAGATGAAAAGGGGCCGTGATAAACTGGCAGGGTATCTCGTCAGAAAAAATATTTATTGCACATTCCGTTATTTCCCGCTCCATATGGTGCCTTATTACGGATACAAGCTGCGTTTGCCTAACGCCGAGAATATAAATAATACGGCGCTCAACATACCACTGCACCAGAATCTTACCGATAAGGAAGCTCATTATGTCGTTGAGTGCATAAAGGATTTTTTTAAAAAGTGAAAAAATTTGTATTTGTCGTAATCCCTACCATTGAAAACGCCTACCATAGCCTGAAAGATTTCGTTGAAATTGCCATTCCTTACGGCATGGCCTCTGTAGCCGGGGTTGTCGAAAAACTGGGATATGAGGCGGTGATTATAGACGGCGACGCGGAAAACCTTACTTTCCAGGACACGATAGAGCGTGTTATAAGGGAAAATCCGGACTTTGTGGGTTCGACATGCATGACCGCCACGATGGATACGACAACAAAGTTTTACGATAAGCTGAAGGAAAGCCTGCCGGCGTGCAAGGTGATTGTGGGAGGGCCGCACGTTTCGGCATTGCCCACACGGACATTAAGGGAGTGCAATTCTATAGATTATGTTATTAAAGGCGAAGGGGAAGAGGCCATAGAGGAACTTTTAAACGGTATGGAAAACGGCATAGACCCCGAAAGCATTAAAGGCTTGTGTTTTAGAAAAGGGGAACGTATCGTGGAAACGCGCCCGAGGGAGCCTATAGCAGACCTCGGTAAACTCCCCATCCCCGCTTATCACCTCCTTAAATACGGGCTTTACCGCTCGTACGGATGGAACGCCTGGACAAGCGGTCACAGAAAACCTTTAGGGACGATGTTTACGGGAAGGGGTTGCATGGGTAATTGCAATTTTTGCGCGTCACAGGCGGTTTTTGGGCACAGCGTAAGATATTTTCCGCTCCAAAGGATAAAAGAAGAACTGGATATCTTAGTTGAAAAATACGGTATAAAGATATTATATTTTGAGGACGACACATTTCCCGCGAACAGGAATGTAGTTAATAAGGTATGTGATTACATAATAGAAAAAGGATACCACAGGCGCCTTGAGATTATGGTTTCGTCAAGAACCGATACCGCGCATCTTCCTACGCTTAACAAAATGAGAAAGGCGGGAGTGCGGTGGATATGTTTCGGTGTTGAAAGCGGAAACCAGAGGATTCTCGATATTATGCGTAAAAATACGACAATACAAGAGATAAGAGACGCTTTCAAAAAGGCCAAAGAGGCTGGCATATACGCGGCCGGTAACTACATAATAGGGTGCCTCGGCGAAACGTACGCCACGGCGGTAGATACCATACGCCTTGCGTGCGAATTGGAGCAATATTACGCCTCTTTCTCGGTAGCAATACCGCTTCCGGGAACGGATCTTTATAGGCATTGCGTAGAAAAGGGCATAAAACTGCCGCCATGGAACGATTTCGGAAGCGTTAACAGCCCTCCGATAGCGTTTAACGATTCACTGGATGCTGGGAAACTCATGGAATTAAGGCGCATCGCAACGAACAGATTTTTTAAAAGGCCGGGTTATATTTTAAAGCTTCTCCGGACGTTTAACGCCATGACGGTACTTAAGGATTTCGCAAAGATGTACTTTTCCCTTAGAAGGGAGATAAAAGAAAACAGATTTTAGACGGATAAAACAAACCAAAGACAGGCGGATTGTGGATAACTGGGCTGGCGATGCCAGAAAATTTTTTAGCGATGACGTTTCAGGCGAGACCATAGAGGCGCTTTACGATATTTTCAAAATTTCGTACGCGAAACTCAAGGAACGTTTGGGCCTTTCGCCGGATATGAATGTTTTAGACCTGGGATGCGGTAACGGCGCGCTAACGGGTGCGATTAAGAAACATGTACGAAAAATTACCGGCATAGATATAGCGCCAGGCCCTTTAAAAATAGCGGAGAAAAAGAACCCCCAAAATGCCTTCATAATGGCGGACATGACGGATCTGCCGTTCAATACGGAAGAATTCGAGCTTATCGTGTCCATAACGGCGATTGAATTCTGCTGTGACAGGGCCGGCGCGTTAAAAGAGGCCATGAGAGTGCTCAAGCCTTCCGGCAGGCTTTACCTGGAGGTAAGAAATTCCGCATTCCCCTTCAGGCTACGCTATCCGAGAGAAGGGTTTTATGGCCTCTCTTACAGTGACTGGAAAGGGCTTTTGGAAAAAGAGGGTTTCGTCATTCAGAATACATTTAAGTCGCTTCGCCCTTCTCTTTACGGCTCTCTCACCACAAGGATAAAAGGCTTGTTCAACATGTTATATTCCTTCCTCATGCCTATTAGATATCATTACATAGTAGGATTTTTGTGCGTAAAGCGGTAAGAAAGGGTTATCGAGCGGACCTTTTTCCGGAATAGTCCAAAAGGGCTTTTATGCCGTTTATATAACGGAAACAAAGCGCAGGGTTTGATACAATCCTTTTAAGATATACAGATAATATACGCGGACGCATATAGAATTCCGTGAAAAACCGCCTTTGATAGTTTTCCAGGAGCTCTTTTGAAAGCCCATTGGGTATAAATACGGCGGTCAAGACGTTCATTTCCGCGAAATTATTATCAAATTTACCGAATCTTGAAGCGGTCCGGTAAAGGCTGCTTCCCGGAAACGGAGTGAGCATAAATACGCTCACGTCGTCAAGCGGTATGTTTTTCGCGAAATTAATGCTGTCTTTTATGGTTTTTTCGGTTTCATTTATCAGGCCCAGCATAAAAAAACCCTTAGAGGAAATACCCGCTTTATGCGTAAGCCTGACCGCATCCCTTACTTTTTCAAGCGTAATCGATTTCTTTGCGGCATCAAGAATTTCCTGGTTTCCAGACTCTATGCCGTAGTTTATCTGCCAGCAGCCCGACAGTTTCATAAGATGCAAGAGGTCAATATTATCCACGGAATTTACCCTTCCGTTGCATGACCATGAAATGCGCGTTTTCCGCTTTAAAAGTCCGCTGCATATGTCTTCCAGGCGACCTTTTTTTAATAAAAACTGGTCGTCCTCAAAAATAATGTCTCTTATGCCGAATTTTTTTACAAGATATTCGATCTCGTCCAGCACGTAACCGGCGCTGTGGAAACGCACGTTACGCCCGAAGACCGAGGTGTCGCAGAATATACACTCATGCGGACACCCGCGCGAGGTTACGATCTGGGCGGACGGCAGCCTCTTATATTTAAATATAGCCGGGCGGTATTTGTGAGGAAACCCGCTAAGCGTCTCCCATGCCGGGAAAGGAAGCTCATCGAGGTTTTTGATGAATTCACGTGGCTTTGTAAGGACCGTTTCCCCCTCCCCGCGGAACGCTATGCCCGCAAGATCCGATAAGTCCCCGCCGGAAGAAAGCGCGCAAACAAGTTCTACGATGGTTTGTTCGCCCTCACCCACCACGCCTGCGTCAAAATCCGCGTATTCGGAAAGTGTTTTTTCCGGAAGGGCGGTAAAATGCGCCCCTCCTATGATAACGGGCAGGCCCGGGAAATTACACTTTATCATTTTTGCCATTTTTGCGGCGCTAATGATTGAAGGAGTAACGGCCGTTACGGCGACGCAATCGGGCCGGGCCTTTTTCATGAGCCTTATTACATCTTCGTGGT
>JAFGLX010000136.1 GCA_016927795.1 Candidatus Omnitrophota bacterium | reverse complement strand
GCGGATAGGAAAGCAATTCTATAGTGCGCCCCGTACCGTCCTCCAGAATTTTTTTAGATTCAAAAAGTTCTTTTCTTATATCGTTCTCCGATAAATCAGGCAGCCATGCGTGAGAAACGGTATGGCTTCCTATTTTTATGTTGTTTTTCTGCATTGTTTTCATATCATCCCACGTAAGAAATTTATCTTTTCCTATGAAGTCCGTGGCCACAAATATAGTGGCGGGAAAACCGTATTTTTTCAGCACCGGGTAAGCTTTGGTAAAATTGTTCCTCAGGCCGTCGTCAAAGGTAATTGACACCGTTTTCCTCGGTATATGCTCTTTCCTCTTTATTCTTCTTATAAATTCATCCAAAGGTATAACATTATATTTGTGGTCATATAGGAATCTTATCTGTTTTTCGAAGACGGCTTCGTCAACATTGAGCTTGCCTCCGTAACCGTCAAGCGCGGCGTTCTCATCCCCTATCGAGTGATACATTATTATGACCGGCACATAGACGGCGTTGGAAAGAAACCTCGCGGCTACGACAATTACCGTTATCGTTATTATTATAATAATTTTTTTTATGTGCGTTCTTCTCATAATCCCGTGAAATCCTTTTTTTCAATACGGAGGGGATTAAACAGCGTAAACCTTCTTATAAACAGCTATAACTTCTTCGGTCATTTTCTCGATGGAAAATTTTCTTATCACAAACTCCCTGCCGTTCCTGGCGAGCAAAGAACTGAATGCCCTGTCTTTTAAAAGCCTTATCATGGCTTCCTTCAGGGAATCTGCGTCTTTCGGAGGCACAAGAAGCCCCGTCACGCCATCTTCTATTATAGACAGTACGCCGCCCACCGAAGAGGCAATGCATGGTTTTCCGGAAGCCATCGCTTCTAAAAGCGACAACCCAAGCCCCTCTTCCAGGGAATAAAATACGAAAACGTCCATAATGGACAGGAACCTTCGGGTATCTGTAGTGCTATGGGCAAAAAATACGCTGCCCTCAATACCCAGCTTCTTGGCAAGTCCCATAAGAAATTCTTTCGAAGGCCCCTCTCCGACAAGAAGAAGTTCCGCTTCGGGTATCTCTTTAAGCAGGTCCTTCATGGCAAACAAAAGATATCTTAATCCCTTCACCGGCGACAACCTCGCTATCGAACCTATGACAGGGTGCTTTGTAAAGCATAGGTTTTCTTTTAAAAAGTTGTCGCCGTTTTTACCCTCAAAATAAAAGGCATCGGTGTCCACGCCGTTATATATAAGGGAAACCTTATCCTTGTCCACCTTAAAATCTTTTATCAAATGGTCCTTTACGGCCTCGCTTATGGCTATAACATGCCTGCCCCAGGCACCGAATAATTTTCTTCCTATCCTTTTATACCTGAAAAAACCGTGGCACGTGCTTATGTGCCTTGCGCCTGTATTAATAGAAAGAAGTTCCGCTAAAACCTGGGTTACTCTCGTATTTGTGTGTATTATGTCTATTTTGTTTCTTTTTATAAATGCGAGCAATTTGAAAAAGACAAAAATAAGCTTAGGGTGAAATTCGAATTTTGTTCTTACTTTAACGGTGAGGTGCGGAATGTCGTTTTTTTTCAATGCCTTTACAAGCTCCCCGCCTGACGATGCGACAAAAACCTCTATTCCGCGCTTTTTTATGGCAATGGCCAGATTGACGGTATAGCTTGTTACCCCGCCTATTTCCATGTGGTTCGCTAAAAACAATATCTTCATCTTTTTAGACCGGTTTCTCCGTATCTATCGAAATCCGGCTGATACGGTAACCCCTTAAGATTAAGTAATTCCAAAACAGATTCGTATACGTCGTCCGGTTTTATAGACAGCATGCACTTATATCCCTTGTTGCAGTAGCTGTGATAGCATGGGCTGCATGCGAGTTCCTTCTTAATAAAGACCTTGCATTTTGCCGACGGGGGCAGGTGCCTGTCAGGGCTGGTGGGCCCGAAAAAGGCCAAAAACGGCGTATCCACACTGGCGGCTACATGAATAGGCGCGCTATCCGAGCTTATAAGAAGACTGCATTTTTTTATAAGTGAGGCAAGACGCGGTATGTTGGTTTTTCCCACCGCTAAAATCGGTTTACATTTTGCCAGTTTCAGATATTCTTCCACTCGCGTTGCGTTTCTCTCGTCTCCTATCAATATAACCCGTACACCAAAGTCCCTCGCCAGCCTGTTGGATATGTCGGCGTAATATTCCACCGGCCAGAGCTTCGTTATCCATTTGGGGCTGGACCCTATGTTAAGAGCCACGGTCTTGCTGCGTTTTTGTTTCCCGTTTTTACCGGAGCCGGCCCAGTGGGAGTTAAGAAAGCTTTCCGCCCACTCGTCATCCTTTTCGGATGGCCATAGTTCCAGTTTTTCGTTCACGTTCTTAATGCCGAGAAGCCCGAGTAGTCTCGACTGATGCTCCACGGGATTAATTGGCGGTTTCTCATCCTTGATTTTTTTGTTTAATAGAAAGCTGAACTTACCGTTATCATAGCCAACCCTTGTGGGCGCAAAGGACAGAAAGGACAGGCTATGGCTTTTCCTGTTATTCTGAAAATCTATAACAAGATCGAAATTCATGGAACGCAACCTGCATGCTATGCGCCACAACCCCTCCAGGCCTCTATCCCTTTCCGCGAAATCACAAACTACTATCTCGTCGATAAGGGGCGAATTTGCAAAAACCTCCCTGTTTCTTATTCCTGTCAAGAGGGTTATTTTGGCCTTGGGAAATCTGTCTCTTATAGCCCTTACCGAAGGTGTAACAAGTATAACGTCGCCAAGCGCACCTATCTTTATAATCAGTATGCCGGAGGTGGAAAGCGCTTCCTCATAAAGGCCTATTGTCGCGTTCATTACTTTTTTTACACTAAATCGCTCCGTAACGAAATTTCTGGCTTCTTCCGTTATTCTCTCACGCAGCTTTTTGTCCTTATAAAGAGTTTGTATCCCGCCTGCTATGGCTTGCGGGTTGCTGTCTTTGCAGCACAAAACAGATGTTTTATCATCCGTCGCATAACCTTTATCTGTCGTGACCACCGCCACTCCATTTGCCTGCATTAATAGAATGCGTCTTAGAGAGGCTCCGCTATCCCCCTCAATCTGTACAAAAACATCAGGTTTACGGTCCGAAAATTGAATATCCGGTCCCGGCGTTACGCTGATAGTCCCGCTTAACGAATGCCTTTTAACAAGAATTTTAAATTTCTCCATAGATTCTCTTTCGCTAAACGGTGAACAATCGATAGCTAAAACTTTTAATCTGCTGATATTGCGTGTCAGTAAAGAAATTATTTTTATAAAATTTTGTGCCGCTTGAGGTGATGAAAGTGGCAAAGCCACGTATATATAAAAATCATTACCCTCTCGAGGTAAAGTTTTTCCGTCCGCGTCACGGAGGGCGTGCGTATCTCCGGCCTGCCGCCTGCCTGCATCTGCCGCAGGCAGTAACGAACCCGTGCGAGGCAGCCTATCGGAGGCAATATCCTTTTCGACGATACATGGCGGTATAACACGTATTTTTTGCGGCGAAAGGTTCCGGCTTTCCATAAGGTCCTGCGCCTCTGCCCGACTTAAGCAAATAACGCGCTTTGCCCAAAATTGCGACCTGTATAAAAAGCCTTTTTTGTTAAAAGAACCGTAGATAGCGGTTATAAGCACTATTTTCTCAAGCGCAGGCTTTGCTGCAAGCCGATTTAAAAATCCTAACGCTAAAAAGGCGGCAAAAGAGGAGATTGGGTCCCTTGCGTGAATAACCTGAATGTTTTCACTAGCCGCAATTTGCGTTATTCTGAAAACCAGAAAAGGCAAAAGGAATATATTTGTGTTTAAGGGAACTCTGTAATGCCGGGCGCCTACCTCGTCTATCTCCCTCACTCTGGGGCTTCCCGGAGAAATTACAACGCTCTTATGACCGTTAAGCGTCAAAAATCTGGTGGCTTTTACAACATCGTCCGCTCTATCGCTTTTATCAAGCCTGGAAACTATTTGTAATATATTCATCCTGTATCTTCTAAGCCGCTAACCGACGCACCGGCTAACCAGAGGGGATTAAACCCCCAATCGCCACATGTATTTATATATATTGTAATCATCACGAAGGAGGCTTCTTGGTTCAGGGTTCTTGAAGTTTCTTTGTATCGTTTCCGAAAGATCGC
>JAFGLX010000009.1 GCA_016927795.1 Candidatus Omnitrophota bacterium | reverse complement strand
TTCAGCCCTCGGAGCTGGCCAAGATAACGCTCACCCTTTCACTGGCGCTTTTTGTAGGAGAGAGAAAAAACGACATAAATAAAATCAGTACGGTATTTTTCGCACTCACTTTCTGCCTTCCGTTTTTCTTTCTTATCCTTATCGAACCTGACCTGGGCGGAGCGCTTATACTTCTACCCCTTACGCTGGCCATACTTTTTGTAGGTGGCACAAGGCTAAGGCACATTTTTTTCATTATCGCGTCAGGCCTTGCGACGCTTCCGCTTTTCTGGCATTTTTTAAAGGGGTATCAGAGGCAGAGGCTCATGGTCTTTATTAATCCGAACATAGACCCGTTGGGCTCCGGCTATACGATAATCCAGTCGAAAATCGCTGTCGGTTCGGGAGGGCTGTTCGGAAAAGGCTGGCTTTCAGGGACGCAGAGCCAGCTTAACTTCCTGCCGGAGAGGCATACCGATTTTATATTTTCCGTTGTGGGTGAGGAATGGGGTTTTATTGGGGCGCTGATTTTGGTTTTATTGTTTCTTCTTATTGTGTATCGCGCTGCAAAGATAATCGAGACGACGCCTAACATATACGGCAAGCTGATCGCCACCGGCTTTCTGACTCTTTTTGCGTTACAGGTGGTTATAAATATAGGTATGACAATAGGAATACTGCCTATCGTGGGCTTTCCGCTGCCGCTCATAAGCTACGGCGGGTCCAGTCTTATAACAACGCTTTTCTACATCGGACTTTTGCTTAACATTGGAATGCGGAGGACACTTTTTTGATGTCGGCTTCCGGTTAAGCGCGTTTTTTATCACTTTTTATACCCCCAATCATTATACATATATTGACAAAATAGTACCTATACAGTATACTTATGCTCATAACATGAAACCAGAGGAGTTAGAAAAATGAAAATAAGAAAGGTTTTGGAAAAGTTTTCACTTTTGCCTCAGGGTATAAAATACAAGCTGATTATTGCCTTCGGCCTTATGTCCGTCATACCGCTTCTGGTTATAGGGTATCTTATGAGTAGTTTCGTGCTGCTGGGAGAGGAGATAACTCTTGGCCAGATAAGCATAATAATGCTTTTGTGCATAATTATATCGTGGTTGGGGCTTTTTCTCGCCAAGAATATCGTGGAGCGCATAATAGATATCGCGCTTGAGATAAAAATCATAACCGAAGGTAATTATGACCGCAAAATCACCGTTGACGCGAACGACGAGATAGGGCAGATAGGGGATGCCATAAACTTTCTTACCAAAAAGATAAAAGCCAGCATTACCGACCTGAAAGATTACCAGTTCAAAGTGAAGGAAATAAACGAGGATATACAGCGTAGAATGCTTATTTTGTCCAGCCTTCTTCAGATAGGGGAGCTTATATCCGCGTTTGTAAGCCTTGACAACATAATGGACTTGGTCTTAAAGAAGCTGTCGCAGCTTTACGAAGGGGGATTCGCCGTTTCGTATTTTACCGAAGGCGACGGCAAGAGGTTTAAAATACACAGGTCTTGCAACCTCCAAAGCAAGGAGGCGTTGACCGTCGAGCTGGAAAAAGGCAAGGGGCTTTTAGGCAAAGCGATAACATCAAAAAAACCCGTTATAATAGACTCCTCTTCCAAGTTCGCTTCGAAAGAGTACCAAGAAGCAAGGGCCCTTTACGCATGCGAAAATCTGGTTGTATATCCCATCTACATACCCCAGGGGACGGACGTATTGCTTATATCGGGAAATAACGCTAAAAATTTCACTTTCACAAGCGACGACGTGGATATAATAAGAATTTTTGCCGAGCAGATTACTATCGCGATAGAGAATGATTTTCTAATGAGGAAAGCCGAGAAGCTGGAAATAAAGGATGAGGTGACGGGCTTATTTAACAGGGGATACATACAACACCGCCTGTCAGAAGAGATAAAGAGGTCCGTCGTGTCGCAGCGGCCGTGTTCGCTTATTCTTATTGATTTAGACGATTTCAAAGCGTACCTGAAGGAAAAAGGCCAGCCACAGGCGGAAATAGCCCTAAGAAAAATAGCCTCCCTCATAACCGAATTCTGTTTGCCGATAGGCAGGGCAGGCAGGGTAGAGCCGGATACATTCGCTATAATAATGCCCGAGATCAACAAGAAAGGCGCCATGGAGATAGCGGAAAAAATAATAAAACGCATAGAAGCATTGGAACTCTCGGCCGACAAAAATGATAAGCTAACCGCAAGCGCAGGCATAAGTGAAAACCCTCTTGACGGTTCAAATGCTGAGCAAATACTAAAGGTTGCGCAGGAAGCCCTTGACTTGGCGAAAAGCAGGGGTAAAAACAGGGCTGAAAGCACAGAGGTGTAAAATGGCGCTAGATATAAGAAAAATGCTGAAGATAATGCTGGAGAGAAGAGCATCGGACATACATATCACGGCCAATTCGCCCGTCCACCTTAGGATAGACGAGGACCTCGTACCGCTGGACGACAAGGTATTAACGAGCGAAGAGGCGAAATCCGGCATATACGGCATCCTGGACCAAGAACAGATCAGGCAGTTTGAGAGAGACTGGGAGCTTGATTTTTCGTTTGAGTCCGAAAAAGTTGCGCGTTTCAGGGTAAATGTTTTCTATCAGAGAAGACATATCGGGTGCGCCATACGGCTTATTCCTTTCGAAATCATGAATTTTAAGGAATGTGGATTGCCGATAAAAGTGGTTACAGAGCTTTGCAATAAGCCAAGGGGTCTTGTACTTGTTACGGGTGCCACCGGAAGCGGAAAATCCACTACACTGGCCTCGATGATTGATTACATAAACTCTACGCGGCAATGCCACATAGTTACCATAGAGGATCCGATAGAATTTGTGCACACTAATAAGAAAGCGATAGTTGACCAGAGGGAGGTCTATAAAGACACGCATTCGTTCGGCGAGTCGCTAAAACATGTATTAAGACAGGACCCGGACGTTATATTGATCGGCGAAATGCGCGATCTCGAGACAATAGAAAGCGCTCTTATAATAGCTGAAACAGGGCATCTGGTTTTCGCTACCCTGCACACATCGGAAGCCGTGCAAACCATAAACAGGATAATAGACGTGTTCGGCGCATATCAACAGCAACAGATAAGGACACAGCTTTCTTTTGTGCTTCTGGGTGTACTTTCGCAGCAGCTATTGCCGAAAGCAGCCGAGAAGGGGAGGTCCCTGGCTACGGAAGTTTTAATTGCCACGCCGGCTATCCGCAGTCTTATACGCGAAGGCAAGGTACACCAGATATATTCCATTATACAGACTTCACAGAAAGACGGTATGAAAACGATGAACCAAGCTTTGGCCGATTTGTGCAACGCGGGCGTTGTATCACACGAGATATCTATTTCGAGGTCGATAAGTCCGGATGAGCTGAACAAGCTTATCACCATACATAAGTAAAAATCACATGCAATTCAAGCGATTGGTTAAAAAACAGTTGGGGGAACTCCTTATCGAAAGGGGCATTGTAACGAAAGCGCAGCTTGATAAAGCCCTGCAGGTTCAGAAAGAAAAAGGGGGGCTCATAGGCCAGATACTGGTGGTCCTTGGGTTCACCAACGAGGAGGAGATAGCGCAGGCGCTGACCGTTCAGTACGGTTTTCCTTATTTGCCACTTGAAAATTACGAACTTAACAAAGAAATAGTGAAACTTATACCCGAGAACGTTGCGCGACAATACGGCCTTGTCGCGGTAGACCGCATAGGGGATACTATCACGGTTTCCATGTCCAACCCGCTGAACATAAAGGCTCTGGAAGACATAGAACTTTTGACTAAATGCAAGGCACAGGTATTTGTAAGTACCCTTACAGGTATAAATAACGCGATAGACAAGTTCTATTCGAAAGAAAAAACCAAATAATGCGGGAATAATTTTAGCCGCCCGCGCAACCACAGCCAGACAATGTCCGACCTTTTGTCGATTAAAGACAGAATAATGAAGCGACTTTGCGAAAAAAAGTTGCTTGTAGAGAATGATATACAAAAAGCTCTTGATATACAGAAAGAAAAAGGCGGCAAGATAAGCGATATACTCGTCGGGATGGGGCTGGTTTCCAGGAATGACCTCATTTCCGTCTTAAGCGAAGAGCTTGGCATACCACCTATCGACCTTTCCAGGTATCAGATATCAAAAGAGGTAATAGACCTCATTCCCAAAAAGATCGCCAAAAATTATCACGTATTGCCCGTTTCTAAGATAGGTGATTTTCTAACGGTGGCAACAGCCGACCCGCTTAATGTTTTCGTGACCGATGACATAGCGGCGATAACCGGCTGCAAGATAAGCCTTGTCATTGCGAACAACAGGGACATTGAGGAGGCGATAGCGCAGTATTACGAAGCGGGTGTTACCGAGGCTATCGATAAAATAATCGACGATATGAGAGCGCCGGGTGACATAGAGGTCCTGCAGGATGAGCAGGATTTTGCGATGTCGTCTTCGGAGCTCATGAGGCTTGTTCAGGACGCGCCTGTCGTAAAAATAACCGACATGGTGCTTACGGAAGGGATAAAAAGACGAGCCAGCGATATTTTAATAGAACCCATGGAAAACTCGCTGCGGATAAGGTACAGGGTGGACGGCATACTGCAGGAGGGAGAAAGGCCGCCAAAAAAGATCCACGCCGCGCTGATTTCCAGGCTTAAGGTTATGTCAAACCTGAACATAGCCGAGAGAAGGTTGCCTCAAGACGGCCGTTTCAAGATAAGAGTGCACGATAGAGAGGTAGACTTCAGAATTTCCGTGCTGCCTTCCAGTAATGGGGAAAAAGCCGCCTTAAGGGTGCTGGATAAAAAACAAGCCACGCTGGACATTGAGAGGCTTGGTTTTGAGAAGGAGGCGCTCGAAGAACTGAAAAAAGCGGCGAGCCGCCCGCATGGCATGATGCTATTGTGCGGCCCTACCGGTTGCGGCAAAACGACAACGCTATATTCGATACTTAAATACGTTGACTCGCCCGAGAAAAATATAATAACCGCCGAAGATCCCATTGAATATCAGCTTGAAGGCATAAACCAGCTTACAGTGAGGCCGGAACTCGGCCTTACCTTTGCTAATAGTTTACGGTCCTTTTTAAGGCAGGACCCCGACATTATAATGGTAGGCGAAATAAGGGATTTTGATACGGTTGATATAGCCATTAAGGCCGCTCTTACGGGCCACCTTGTTCTTAGCACGTTGCACACTACTACAGCCGCAGGCTCGGTAACGCGGCTTGTAAACATGGGGGTGGAGCCCTTTCTTATAACATCGAGCGTAGTTCTCGTCGCGGCGCAGAGGCTCGTCCGACGTATATGCGATAACTGTAAAGAGCCGCATAAAATAGATAAAGTGTTGTCTGAAAAACTGCAGCTTAAACCGGGGGCCGGCAACATGGTTTATAAAGGTAAAGGTTGCAAGGAGTGTCAGGATACCGGCTACAAGGGGAGGGTGGGCCTGATAGAAACATTGCCCCTTACCATGGACGTACGCAAGCTCGTGCTTGAAGGGATTGACGAAAGCAGGCTAAAACAGCAGGCGCGCAAGGACGGCATGAAGACCCTTAGAGAGAATGGAGTAAGCAAAATTTTGAAGGGCATAACCACGGTTGAAGAGGTGCTGCGCGTGACCGTGGGTGACCAGGAGATACCGCTTAATTAGGCAAAATGAGCACAAAAAATCTATCGGACAGGCTTCTTGAGATATTGGAACAAAAAGAGCTTTTAA
>JAFGLX010000135.1 GCA_016927795.1 Candidatus Omnitrophota bacterium | reverse complement strand
CTTGGATGGTTTGTGAAGGAACAAGTGGAGGAGGAAGCCAGCCCCGCCGCCATATTAAAAAAGATATCGGATGCCGATAAAAGCGGAAAGGGCCTTTCAGAAATAGACGCTGAGCTCGCGAAAAGAAAATAATGGGATATGATATAGCCCTTTCTAAAGCGTGGGAGGATTTGCGCGTTATCGCGAATGAGAAAAATTATAATATCAGGTTTCTCAACGAGAGCTATGACGTAGAACCGGAGAAAAAAGCTATTTTCGCCATTTCACGTGATACGCCACCAAAACCTTATGCCAGCATACTTATTTTGCATTACCTTGCCGGCCTGATAAAAGGTTTTCCGCCCTTAACAGGCGAATGGGTTTCTTTCCGGGAGCTGCCCGGTGGTTATGCGTACCACCCCGTTTTTAAAAAAAGGGCCGCCGATATCATATCTCGGAAATACGGACAAAATCCTAAAGAGCTTTTGGGGATCATAGGGCGTTTTAACGCAAAAAAAGTAGAACTGGCAGACGCCGGCATCGCGCTTAAGGTATTTGATGACGTGCCCGTGCTTATAACGCTATGGTGTGGCGACGAGGAGATGGGGCCGGAAGCAAATATTCTTTTTGACAAAAATATAACAGACATTTTTTGTACCGAAGACATAGTTGTACTGGCTGAACAGTTAGCGCATAGTATATAAGAGGCAAGGCAATGTAATGAAGCTTGTTACCAGAGACGCCGATTACGCGATAAGGGCTGTATGTTATATTGCGGCACAAAAAAAGAAAATAGTCCCCGTTAAAGAGCTTGTTAAATGCATGGGAATACCGCATTCTTTCCTGCGTAAATTGCTGCAGAAGCTGAACAAAGAAGGGATGCTAAAATCTCATAAGGGAAAAGGAGGCGGTTTTACACTGCCTGTGGCGCCAAAAAGCATGACCGTTGGTGATTTATTAGAGGTATTCCAGGGGCGCATAAGATTGAATGAGCATACTTTCAGGAAAAAACCGTGCCCTAACATAAAATATTGTAAACTGAAAAAAAGGCTGGATGTGATAGAGCAAAGGACCATAGCCGAGCTTAAATCCATTACGATAGGGTCGCTTATAAAATAGAAGGGCAAACGTGTGGAAAACTTCGAAACGCAGCTTATAGACGTAATAAATCGTACCAATGATGTGAAAAGCTTCAGGTTTAAAGCGGGCACGGTAGATTTTAAACCAGGGCAATTCTTTTTTGTTACGATAAATGTGGAGGGCACCGAACGAACAAAACATTTTTCTTTCTCAAACTCCCCTACGGAAAAAGGCTATTTGGAATTTACCAAGAGAATAACGGCGAGTCCATTTTCCGCTGCGCTTGCACAGTTAAAACCGGGTGACAGGGTGAGGCTGAAAATGCCTTTCGGTTCTTTTACGTTCGGGGGAGAATATGATAAAATAGCCCTGCTCTCGGGGGGTATAGGCATAACGCCCTTAAGGAGTATATGCAAATTCGCGACAGACAAAACGCTTGATACGGATATAGTCCTTCTTTACGGCAATGACACCGAAGGCGACATTATCTTCAGAAATGATTTTGACGACATGCAGAAGAAGAACAAAAAATTGCGCGCAGTATATACGCTTACTTCCGGAAAGACAGTTAACGGCAAATGGGAAGGCAGGCGAGGATATATAAATGATATCATGATAAAAGAGGAAATTCCTGATTTTGCCGAAAGGGTATTTTATATATGCGGACCTCCGCTCATGGTAAGCAGCTTGACGGCGGTTCTGAATTCGGACCTTGGCATAAAGGCCGATAGAATAAGGCTCGAGAGATTTACCGGATACTAATATGAAAAACGGGCGCCGATTTGTAAAACTTATGCTATTTGACCTGGACGGTACCCTTGTCGACTCAAAGAAGGATATAACAGATGCCGTAAACCATGCCTTGAACGAAGTCGGCTTAGAACAAAAGGATCCCGACGAAATAAGTTCTTATATCGGAACAGGCGTTAAAGACCTTATAAGCAAATCACTGGGAGAAAAAGCCGATAAAACTATTTTTGATAAGGTGTTAAGCGCCTTTGAAAAATACTTTGCCGAACATTACGCCGACAACTCACGTCTCTACGAAGGAGTGAGGGAAATGCTCGAGTATTTTAAAGACAAGGAAAAGGCGATAGTAACAAACCGCAATTATATTTATGCCGTGCTTACTATGAAAAAACTGGGTATATACGGTTTCTTTAAGAAGATAATAGGCGGTGATAACTTTCGTTGCGCAAAACCGTCCTCGTGCCCCATAGAAAACGTTATAACGGACATAAGCGCCGAAAAAGAAAACATTATAATGATAGGTGACATGAGCATTGACGTTATATCGGGGAAAAACGCCGGTGTTTTAACCTGCGCCGTCACTTATGGCATAGGTAAAAAAGAGGATATACTGCGCGCCGGCCCGGATTTTGTAATAGACAACATATCGGCGCTTAAGGATATAATAGAATGAAAAATGAACAGTGCCTAAATTGCTCCGAATATAAAAGGTGCAGGGACTCTTTCCTATCATGGTTTTTTTTCCTTATAGGCATGGCAGCCACCATTTCCGTGCGCGCTGTTACGCTTTTAACACACGTAAATCCGGCATACGGCAAAATAGCCTGGTATGTGGGTATTGTAGGTTTTTTCGCATTTTTTGCGTATAAGTTTAATGTAGCGCGATCGAGGGCAAGGATAGTCGCAAACCTGGATCTTCTGCGCAAAATCAGGGTAAAAAACGGACTTTCGGAAAACGACTACGAGGCCATAGGCGCTATTCTTTGCGCTTTGAGGTCCGACAAAGAAAGGCTTAACTATTTTTTCATATTTGCGCTTTCAGCCATAGCCATAGTTTTTGCCGTATATTTTGATTTTTTTAAATAAGGAGTATCCACGTGAGAACAAGCAGGTCTAAGGTTGCCATAGTCGGCGCGGGGAATGTCGGAAGCACGTTCGCCTTTGCCCTAATGATTAACGGGTCAGCCAGGGAAATAGCGCTTGTTGACAGGAACATAGAACGCGCTAAGGGCGAATGCATGGACTTAAACCATGGCGCGAGCTTCGTCCCTCCCATAAATATGTATGCGGCAGGTTACGAGGGTTGCGAGGATGCCGATATAGTTGTGATAACAGCCGGCGCAAGGCAGAAACCGGGACAGACAAGAATAGATTTGATTCAAACTAACGCGGAGATTTTTAAAGACATAATACCAAAAATAACAAAATACGCCAAAAACGCGGTGCTGCTTGTTGTCACTAATCCCATGGACATATTGACATATGTGACGCTTAAAATATCAGGGTTTTTGCAGAATAGGGTTCTGGGTTCAGGGACAGTTTTAGACAGTTCAAGATTCAGGTATCTTTTGAGCGAACACTGTCACGTGGACCCGAGGAACGTGCACGCTTACATAATAGGGGAACACGGCGACACCGAACTCGCGGTATGGAGTAATGCCAATATAGGAGGGATGATTTTATCAAATTTTTGTTCTATTTGCAAAAATCAGTGCAACCACGAGAAGGAATTTGGGAAGATATTCGGGGAAGTGAAAAACGCAGCTTATAATATCATAAAAGCCAAGGGAGCCACTTATTATGCGATAGGACTGGCACTTTCCAGAATAGCGCAGGCGATATTGCGCGATGAAAACTCCGTTTTACCCGTATCGACCTTGATAGAGGATTATTACGGCGTAAACGACGTATGCTTAAGCATACCTTCAATAGTGAATAAAAGCGGCGTTAGTAAATTTTTGAGACTTCAGCTCTCGGAGGTTGAGCAAAAACAATTTACCGATTCCGCGCGCGCCTTAAAAGATATTATCAAAAATATAAAGATATAGGAGGTGTAATATGGCCGTTGAGAATATCGGCGAGAAATACAAATGCAATATATGCGGTAATGAAGTTACGGTTACAAAAGTAGGCGGCGGAGAACTGGTCTGCTGTAACCAGCCGATGGAAAAAATATAAACACGGATTTTCACGGATTTAAGAACGGATTTACACAGATATCCGTTAAATCCGTAAAAAAATCCGTCAAATCCGTGTAAAAGAAAGGAGTATAAAAATGCCAGATATCGTAAAAAAAACAAATTCAATTAAAGGCACGAAAACGGAAAAGAACCTGCTGACTTCCTTTGCGGGAGAGTCGCAGGCAAGGAACCGCTACACTTATTTCGCCAGCATAGCGAAAAAAGCGGGTTTTGAGCAGATAGCGGCGATATTCCTTGAGACGGCTGACAACGAAAAGGAGCACGCCAAGAGGTTTTTTAAATTCCTGGAGGGCGGGGAGGTAGAAATACAGGCATCTTATCCAGCCGGAATAATAGGCGATACGGCCGCCAATCTCGCCGCCGCGGCAGCCGGAGAAAACCTGGAATGGACAAGACTCTATAAAGACGCCGAGAAAACCGCCCGGGCAGAAGGTTTTGAGGAGATAGCCGTTCAGTTCAAGGAGATAGCGGAAGTCGAAGAGCAGCACGAAAAGAGATACAGAAAACTCCTGAAGAACATAAAGGATGATAAAGTGTTCAAAAGAGATACCGTCGTTAAGTGGAAATGCCGCAATTGCGGATACGTGCATGAGGGTAAAGAAGCGCCGGAGAAATGTCCTGCATGCGCCCATCCCCAGGCTTTTTACGAGCTTTTGTGCGAAAATTACTAATGAAGCCGTGATTGACGAAAATGGGTGTCCAATTTCGTCAATCACATAGCCGAATTAACCCCGCCCTTTTAGAAAGCGCTAAAAGATGGGACTTTTATTACGATTAGAAAAAGGGCGGGGTTAATGCGACCATCTAGGAAGAAAAACAAAGATGGCATACTTACGAAAATCAAAGATTTTCGTAAGTATGGGTCTTATTGGAAAGGAGATGCGATGAAAGGATATGTATGTAAGATATGCAGTTTTATATCCATAAACGGAAGCGCCCCCGAAAAGTGTCCTGTATGCGGTGCGCCAAAAGCGGCTTTTGAGGAAAAAGAAGAAGCTGTAAAGACTCCGAATGACAGCAACAATCTAACGGAGCTTGAAAAAAAGCACATACCGGTTATAACGGTTGTCAGGAAATGCGGTCTTATACCGGAAGGCTGCACGGATGTACATGTCAAGATGGGGGAAATACAGCATCCGATGGAGGCAAAACATTATATAATGCACATCGATTTTTATATCGACAAAGAGTTGATATCGAGGATAATGCTAACGCCTGATAAACTTAATCCCGCAGGCGCCTTGCACATAAAGGCTAAAGGTGGAAGACTTACCGTTATAGAATTATGCAATTTGCATGGGGCGTGGATTAAAGAGACGGATTTATAGTAGATAAATATGCCTCTCTTATGTACTGCTATCTAGGACAAAATAGATTATTCGCAGTTCATAATTTTAAGTTTATTAACCCGTATCTCGGATGTATGTTATCCATTGTAAAGCGGAGGGTGTTTTATGGAAAGAACTTTTGTAGCCAAGGAAGTGATTGAACTTGCCATACAGATCGAAGTGAACGGAAAGGATTTTTACGAGGCATTGGCGACGAAATCCAAAAATAGTAAAACAAAAAAAATTTTCAGCTACCTGTCTGAACAGGAAAAAGAACATATAGAGAAATTTACCGCGATTCTTGGGTCAATCGCTAGCTATGAACCCAAAGAGGCCTATCCCGAGGAATATTTTTCCTACATGAACTATCTGGCGGGGGACAAAATTTTTACGCAGAAAGGCAAAGGGAAAGAGTTAGCGCAAAAAGTTGAAGATGAGAAGGAAGCCATTGAGATGGGGATAGAAGCCGAAAAATATTCGATAACATTTTATGAAGCCATGAAAAGGCTGGTGCCTGAAAATGACAAAAAGAAGGTGGAAATAATAATGGGGGAAGAAAAGGACCACCTGAAGCAGTTGGAAGAACTAAAGGAGGGTTTATGAGCAAAAACGTTAAAGTTTATAGTACGCCTACCTGCCCTTATTGCATAAGAGCAAAACAATTTTTGAAAGATAATAAGATAGAATTCGAGGACATAAACGTGGCGAGTGATAACGCCAAGGCTCAGGAAATGATGGAAAAAAGCGGTCAGATGGGAGTGCCTGTTCTGGATATAGAAGGGGATGTCATAGTCGGGTTTGACAAGGAACGCATTGCCAAGGCGCTCGGTGTATAATATAGAATATAGCGGATGACGTTACAGAGTAGTGCTTAACGTCCGGCCGCAGAATGGGAGCGTGTTGTGAAAAAAGATCCGATTTGCGGAATGGCTGTTGACGAAAAAAATAGTTTTAAGTTAGATATTAACGGAAAAACCCATTTTTTCTGCAGCGAAAATTGCCTGAAAAAATTTGCCGCAAAAAACAATACCCCCCAGGATATAGTAAAATCGGCCTGTATTGCGGGCATACCCGTTCCATTTTACAAAAACAAAACATTTATAGTTACTCTCGCACTCGGAATATTGGTTTTGCTATCCTATGCGCTGCCTTTTCTTATGCCTTTCCGCAAATCGTTATTACTGTACGTAAAAACCATATGGTGGGCCGTGCTTCTCGGCCTTTTACTCGGTGGCGCGCTGGACTATTATATTCCGCGCGAATATATTTCGCACATACTGGCAAAGCCCAGGAAGCGCACTATATTCTATTCGGTAATTTTGGGGTTTTTTATGAGCGCTTGTTCCCACGGTATGCTCGCGATTTCTATAGAGTTGCACAAAAAAGGGGCCTCTAATTCTGCCGTAGTGGCATTTTTACTGTCCAGCCCATGGTCAAATCTTACTCTTACCATAATGCTCATAGGATTTTTCGGCTTGAAAGCTTTTTACATAATAATATCGGCTTTTATAGTAGCGATAACGACGGGGCTTATTTTCCAGATTCTTGAGAAAAAGAACCTTATTGAGAAGAATGAAAATGTTTGCGTAACAGAGGAGGATTTTTCCATAATAAGCGATATAAAAAATAGATTAAGCAGTTATAAGATATCTCTGGCTACTTTAAAAAAGGATATAGTAGGTATGTACGGAGGGGCGGTTTCGCTTGCCAATATGGTGCTCTGGTGGGTATTAATAGGTGTGGGTTTAGCGAGCTTGGCCGGAGGCTATATACCGTCTCATATGTTCCATCAGTACATGGGGCCTACAATCCTAGGGCTTTTCATAACGCTTATTCTTGCTACGGTAATAGAGGTATGTTCGGAAGGGTCGGCGCCGATGGCATTTGAGATATTCAGGCAAACAGGCGCCCTGGGCAATAGTTTTGTTTTTCTTATGGCCGGAGTAGTTACCGATTACACGGAAATAGGACTTTTGTGGCACAATGTCGGCAGAAGAACGGCTATCTGGCTTCCTATAATAACCGTTCCTCAGGTTGTTGTTTTGGGCGTTTTGGCTAATATTATTTTCTAAAACACGGATTTTCACGGATTGAATATACGGATTCGCACGGATTCTATATAAATAATTACAATATCCGTGTAAATCCGTTCTTAAATCTGTGTGAATCCTTGTTAAAATAATAATAAATATGTACGATCTCATAATAATAGGAGCGGGTCCGGCCGGCATAACCGCAAGCGTATACGCAGCGCGGAAAAAAATGAATTTTCTTCTTATAACGAAAGATATAGGGGGACAGGCTGCGTGGAGCGGAGATGTGGAGAATTACACCGGATATCAATTTATATCCGGAGCTGACCTCACCGCAAAATTTGAGGAGCACATGAAGGCATACGATATAAAATTAAATGATAATGAGGAAGTGACCGATATTAAAAAGGAATCCGGAATTATCAGGGTAAAAACAAAAAAAGGCGTATATGATGCCAAAGCGTTAATAATAGCTTCCGGCAAGAAATCAAGGGAGCTCGGCATTCCCGGGGAAAAGGAATTCAAGAATAAAGGGATTACTTATTGCGCCACATGCGACGGCCCGCTTTTCTCCGGCAGGGATGTGGCGGTCATAGGGGGCGGTAACGCCGGGCTGGACGCTGTAATGCAGCTTATTAAGATTGCGAGGCTCGTTTATCTTATAGAGGTTGCGCCATATCTTTCCGGGGACGATATCCTGCAGACGAGAATGAAAGAAAGCGAAAAAGTAACCGTTCTGACCGATGCCAGGGTTACGGCCGTTCTCGGGGACAATTTTGTAACCGGCATAAAAATAAAAGTAAAAAATGAAGAGCGTATTCTGCATGTAGAGGGCGTTTTCGTGGAAATAGGCCTTATACCGAATTCCGAATTCGCCCGTGGCATAGAAAAGCGCGAAAGCGGGGAAATAAAAGTGAATAGTTACAACGAAACCAGCGTTCCCGGTATATTCGCTGCCGGAGACGTGACAGACGTGCCGGAGAAACAGATAATAATAGCTTCCGGCGAAGGCGCAAAAGCCACCTTGAGCGCTTTCAGATATTTAACACGCCAAAAATAACATGCCTACTATAAAAGGTCTTTTAGCGGAATATCGGAAGAAAAAGCGGAAAATAAAAAAGCGCCTTCGGGAATTCCGGATATTCCAAAGAAAGAAAGACAGGGATATTTTTAAAGAACTGTGTTTTTGTATATTGACCCCTCAATCCAAAGCCGTCTGTTGCAACGAAGCCGTAGAGGCACTTGCCGGCTCAAATTTACTTTATAGAGGTTCCATACTCGCCATAAGAAGAAAACTCAAGGGGTTAGCCAGGTTTCATAATAAAAAAGCCGCCTATATCGTGGAAGCCAGAAATATCTTTGAGGACAAACAAAGTAAAAAATTAGACATAAAATCAAAAATTAACCCTGAGGACATACTGGGAACAAGGGAGTGGCTCGTAAGAAACATAAAAGGTTTAGGATACAAAGAGGCAAGCCATTTTCTGAGAAATATAGGCATGGGACGCGATATATCTATACTGGATGTCCACATTCTGCGTAACCTGAAAGAGTTCGGAGTGATAAAAGATATTCCGGACTCCCTCGCAAAAAAGGATTATATCCTGATAGAGGGCAGGATGAGGGATTTCGCGGTAAAAGTCGGCATTCCCTTAGAAGAACTGGATCTTTTATTCTGGTCGCGTAAGACAGGTTTTGTCTTTAAATAATAAAGACGGCTTTTCAAATACAATTGTTTAAAAAGACAGCTTTGCTTTTGTTCCAAATACGTTATAGCTAACCCACTTCCCGCCGCTTTTCGTGGTCTGCAAAAGGTAGTATAAATCCAGTTTTAGGTTTTTTATTAATGCGAAGGTTATGCCGGCGTACAACCTGTTTCTGTTGAACTCGAAGTCTTCAGTGCAGTCTATGAATATCTCGTCAGCAGCGTAAGGTTCTATGCCTAAACGGGTAAGCTTCGGCAGTATTGCCGTAAATTTATTCCGGTAACGCCAGTCCGATTTCTTATCTTCTATGTCCCTGTATTCCATTCTGTTTCTGTCAGTCAAATTTATGCCGAAGAAATCCGCCTTAGCCGTTATGTTAAGATTCGGAACATTCTCATATTTCCAGCGGTCGTGGCTTATGTTGAATATCTGGCGGTAACTTATTTTTATTTCCAACCAGTCAGCCATTCCGGAGTAGGAAAGACCTAGGTCAGAATGCTTATAAGAAAAAGTAGTAAGCTCCTCAGCTAGGCGGAACTCCTCCTCGAAAGATAGTTTCCAATCCTTTTTTGCCTTCCATTCCAGGGTTGCCGTATTCCAGTATTGCAAATCCCCTTTCGCGTAAAGATTTTGAATACAGGTAAAGAAAAATACAAAAAAGATAAAAACGATGATACGGCAGATTCGTTTCATGCAAGGCCTCTTTCTTCTATGTTACGACAGTGTTTTGAATAACGTAAGACAACCGAGCAGGATTACCAGAATAGCCACCGCTGTTTTCGCACTTTTTTCCGGCATTTTCTTAAGCGTGTAAGCAGCCAGCGGTACTGAAAGCACTGCCCCCGCCATGAGCCACGGCGCTAATGACCAATCAACCGTGGATTTTAAAAAGAAATATAACATTATTCCGACAAAACAGGTTACACCTTCGGCGAGAGAAGTTATGGCCACGGCGTTTTTAACCCCTATGCCGGAGAGGACCTGTCCGCCCATTACTAAAGGGCCGTACCCTCCGCCTGAGATACCCTTGTTGAAAGAGGCGATAACGCCTAAAGTCGTGATTTTTCGCCAGGTGAAACGCGGCGGGCGTTTAAGCGTAAGAAGTATGAAAATGCCCATAAAAAGAACTATACCGCCAATCCACGCTTTCAATACGCGGGTAGGGAGTTTTACCGCCAGGAAAACGGCGATAATGGTGCCTATTACCGAACATGCGGAAAGAACAAGCGCCACGCGCATGTCTTTTGAGCGGGGTTTAAAATTAACATTCTGTACGCTGTGGTGAAAAGATGCAGCCGTGACTCCCGAAAGAAATTCAGAGAAAAGAACTGCCGGCACAACCTGGAGCGGTTCAAAGCCCATTAGTAACAATATAGGAGTTAGGCTTGTGCCGTATCCCATTCCGAGCGAGGAGTCGATGAACTCGCATAGAAAAGCAAGGGGTATTAACAAAAGTATTTTTGCTTCCACAACCGGCCTAAACGTTTTATACAAGGTCGGAAAGTTTCAAATTCTCCAGCCTTTTCGCGATATAATTCCTTATATCCTTAAGAACGACTATAACCTTTTTTTCCTGCTCTATAGGTGTATGGGAAAAAAAGTAAGTACTGACGGATTCTACGGGAGCAAGCGCGCCGTCCATAAGCCGTATGATCTGCGCTACGGACATACCGGATGGCCTAACGGCAAGTTTGTAACCGCCACCGGTACCTCTCCTTGCCTTAAGATACCTGTTTTGTTTTAATACCGCGAGCAGATGTTCCAGATATTTCCGGGGCATGCCGTATTTTGCACATATACTGTCTATACTCACGAAATCTTTTTTACCGCATCTGGCGATATGGATAAGCGCCAGAATCGAATATTCACTTTTTGTAGTAAGCTTCAAGTTCTTTTCCTACTATTCCGATAGGAATTATAGAGTTTTAAAGCATTTTTGTCAACGTTTTTATTTAACGCAGATTCACACGGATTTAAAACACGGATTAAAACGGATACGTTTGCCTATTCTATCCGTGTCAATCCGTTTTTAATCTGTGTAAATCCGTGTTTTTTCTTCATACGGCACTAAGATTTCCCTTGACTTTGTTCGTGAAAAATGGTACAAAGTTTGTGAAGTTTGTTACGGGCATATTTATTATCTACGTTGACCTGGCGGCATGACCTCACAGGTCAACCTATGAGGTCTGCGTGGCTACAAAAAAAATACCCGAAGGTACTATTTCGCGAATTTTCGTATATTTAAGGGAAATTGCGAATCTCGCGAATATGAATATACGCACCGTCTCTTCCGCATCTCTTGGGGAGAGGACAAATTTGAGCGACGCCCAGGT
>JAFGLX010000134.1 GCA_016927795.1 Candidatus Omnitrophota bacterium | reverse complement strand
GTGAAACAATGGTCGGGCAGGCTTATTCTGGGCACTTTTCTGTCGCCTTTTTTATTCTTACTTTATCTGGCAAACACGCGGAGCGCCTGGCTCGGTTTTTTTGCTTCGTTTCTTTTCGTTCTTTTTGTCCGGAGCAGGAAGCTATTCAAAATTCTGGTTTCCCTTCTTGCTATAATCGCGATTTTGGCCTTTTTTGCGCCAAAAGAAAAAACAGGGAATCTCTTCGGCATGTCGAGTTTACAGGACAGATTTTATATGTGGCACATAGGCTGGAAGATATTTAAAAAGCACCCCATAATCGGCAGCGGCCTGAATATGGGATTTCACGAGTTCCAGGAGTATCGCGAAGACAAATACAGGGGCAAGCAGGGAAGCTATTTCCATAACGGATTTTTGCAGATAGCCGTAGAAACGGGCATTATAGGGCTTATTGCATTTTTGCTTATACTGTGGAAAGCATTCATCAGTACTTTTCGGTATGTCAGAGCGGAAAAGGATGACTTTAAGCGGACGTTCTCTTTAGGGCTTCTGGGGGGACTGGCGGCATTTCTAATCCATAGTTTTTTTGATACAAACCTTCAGTCATTGCCGTTGGCCGCTCTATTTTGGTCCAGTTTGGCATTTTTAATTGCCGCGCAGAAAGTAAATGCCTAAAAATTATCGAAATATATTGGTTATCAATACCTTCGGGATAGGGGACGTGCTATTTTCCACGCCACTTGTCAGGGCTTTGAAGAGAAATATTCCGGGCGCTACAATAGATTTCATGTGTAATGAAAGATGCCAGTATCTTATGGATTCAAACCCAAACATTAACAAGATTATTGTTTTTGAGAAGGACCAATACCGCAATATTTTTAAAAAGTCCAAGATAGGTTTTGTTAGAGAAGTATTAAAATTTGCAGGACGGATAAGAAGTGCCAGGTATGATTTGGCCGTCGACCTTTCTCTGGGATATCAAATTTCGCTTTTTTTAAAGCTTTTGGGAGTAAAAAAACGGATCGGATTTAATTACAGGAAGCGGGGAAGATTTTTGACAGATAAGCTGGACATAGAAGGCTTTAATGAAAAGCACGCCGTCGAATATTACCTTGACATCCTTCGGCTTATAAGCATACGGGATGTCTCTGCGAGAGATATAGAACTTAGGCTGAACAAAGAATTTGACAGGTGGGCCTCCGGTTATTTGTCGAAAAAAGAGCTTGCCGGCAAAAGGATTATAGGGCTTGCCCCCGGCGGCGGGAGAAGCTGGGGCAAATACGCCAAGTACAGGAGGTGGAGTCCCGATAACTTCGGTTACGTGGCCAACATGATAAAAGCGGATAACGAAAATTCATTTTTTCTGATTTTCGGCTCCAAAGAAGAGAAGCATCTTGGCAATGTCATAAAAGCGCACCTCGGAGATAATTCCATCAATTTATGCGGGAAACTCTCCCTCCCTCAATCTATATCTCTTATAAAAAAGTGCGAACTTCTTTTATGCAACGACGGCGGGCTTCTGCACATAGCCGTAAGCCAGAAAGTAAAGACGGTGTCGATATTCGGGCCCGTGGACGATAATGTGTACGGTCCATATCCTTCTAATGATATGCACAAGGTCATAAAAGCCGAAAAAGTCCACTGCCGCCCGTGTTATAAAAGCTTCAAGCACACGACGTGCCAGAGTCACGACTGCCTGAAAGATATAGACACGAATAAGGTTTTTAAGGTTATCGAGGAGATGCTGGCCAAAAAATGAATTGTGACATCATAATACCGGTGTGGAACGAACCGGAAGCCACGCGTTCATGCCTGGAGTACCTGCGGGTTAATACGAGATACCCCTACAGGGTCATAGTCATAGATAACGGAAGCGCTTCTGAAACATCCGCTTATCTGGACGAGATAAAAAGAGGCCCCGGCTGGAAGGTCGAGGTGATAAGGAACGACAAAAACGTGGGTTTTATTAAAGCGGTGAATCAGGGCCTCGCCGTTTCAAATGCGGATTATGTCTGTGTGCTTAACAATGACACGCTGCCGGGCGAAGGCTGGCTTACAGAACTTGTGATGTTCATGGAAAAACACCCGGACACAGGTCTGGCGAACCCTCTTTCGGGAGGTCATCTTGCCGAAGGTCTTACGGTAAATGAATACGCCCGGAAGATAAAGATTTCAAACAAGGGCCGCTATATGGAAATGAACCAGTGCCAGGGGTTCTGCATGCTTATAAAAAGAGAGCTTATAGAGAAGATCGGATATCTGGACGAGAGATTCGGCATGGGCGGGTTCGATGATACCGATTATTCCATGAGAGCGTACCTTGCCGGTTACGGTTCTGTCTGTGTGTATTCCTCATATGTGTACCATAAAGAACACAGGTCTTTCGACCGGCTCGGGGACAGAAAAAAAATACAGTCGAAGCCGGAAACGGAATATTATAAAAAATGGCCGCGGCACAGAAGAATAGCGCTTTTCTTCAGCGTTTCGGATAAAACAAGCGAAAGGGAGCTCGAGAATCTCTTAAATTCGGCCGTTTTTTTGGCAAGAGGCTGGTGCTGGGTAAATCTTTTTATTTTCGGCCCAAGAAACGCAAAGGATAAAACAAACTGCGCAAAAAACAGTATAAATCTTCCGTTGCACCAGAACATAAAGTTCAATTACCCGGGTAACTGTTTAATGGCGATTAATATGGTTCTCCGTATACTGGAGCGGTCTTTTGGCAGAAAATCGCGCAAAAAATACGATACGGTCATCTGCGACAGGAAAATATCCGACGCATTTTTAAAAATGTTATGCGGCCTTAAAAGGATGCCCATATTTTATCTTGATTTTTCCAGGTTTCCGGAGGAGAAACTAGCTGGCATAATACCGGTTGCAGCCAGAAAAACAAGCCCAAAATGCGACATAATATTGCCGGTTTGCGACGAGTTTGAAATTACCAAAAAATGCATAGAAAGCATTGTAAAAAACACCAGCACCCCCTACCGGCTTATAATAATCGATAACGGTAGAGATAGCCGACTGGCGGAATTTATGGACGAATTAGGCCGAGATAAAAAGGTCGATGTAACGGTAGTGCGGAATAAGGAGAACATAGGGTGGGTACGCGCGCTCAATAAAGGCATGGAACTGTCAGAGTCGCCGTTTTTGTGTTTTCAGAATAACGATACCGTTGTGACAGAGGGGTGGCTAGGCAAGATGATAGGCATACTCCTCTTGAGGGACAATTTCGGTATGATTAACCCTGTATGGGAAGGGAAGCCGCCGCGCGTGTCTTTTGAGGCGTTCAACAGGTTTCTGGAGGCCAGAGCCAAAAAACGCTTCGTAGAAACCGACTGGTGCAGAGGTTTTTCTGTAGTCCTCAAACGAGAGGTAGTGGAGAAAATAGGTTTTATGGATGAGGCCTATGGCCTGGGCTACCTGGACGATGTGGACTATTCCGTGCGCGCCATAGAGGCTGGCTATCTATGCCTCAGGGCGCTCAATACATACGTATATCACCAGCGTAACGTGACGGCAGCAAGGGTTTTTAATGAGAAGTGGGATGAGGTACACAATAGGAATAAACTCATATTCCACAGGAAATGGGGCAGGGCCCTTAAGATTGTCGTTGTTCTTGAAAGAAGCGTGTGCAAAAATAGCGAAATGATGGATGGCGTAGAGGAAGCAATTTTTTATCTTGCCAGGAAGCAGCACCACATAGATATATGGAGCGCCCGCAATTTCGCTGACAGGTTCCAGCACACAAATATAAAAATCAGGGTCTATCCTTATCCATTTATGCGTTTAGCCTCCGCTTTCAACCTGTATATGAACGGCAAAAAGAAGCCGGAGAAGCGATACGACATAGTTCTGTATACCGCATCTTTGAAAAACGGAACTGACTTCAAAAAGTTCGCCATGGAATCTGCCGACAGATTAAAAGAAAAAACAAGGGACATTGCAAATGCCGAAGTGTGATATTATTATCCCTGTATGGAATAAGCTTGAATATACCAAATCTTGCATTGCCTCAATAATGGAAAAGACAAAATATCCGTATCGATTGATTATAGTAGATAACGCAAGCCTGCCGGAAACCGCCACGTTTCTGGAGAACCTGGCCGCAAGCGGCAGAGGCGAGGTATTACTTATAAGAAACGAACAAAACGAAGGTTTTATAAAAGCCATAAATAAAGGCATAAGAGCGTGTAGAGCGCCTTATATATGCATATTGAATAACGATACGGTTGTTACCGAGGGTTGGATGGAGGAGTCCATAAAGGTTTTAACCGGTGACGCATCAATAGGAATCGTAAACCCCTCAAGTAACACCCTTGGGCAAAAATTAGGGAAGAACGTTACACCGGATACATGGGCGGCAGACTCAAAAGCGCAGAGCGGAAATTACATAGAGCTTAAAACCGCGGCGGGATTCTGCATGTTTATGCGAAAGGAGATTTTTGACACCGTGGGCCTTCTGGACGAAGCGTACGGAATGGGGAACTTCGATGATATGGATTTTTCCCTCAGGGCAAGAGAGAAGGGATACAAGATCGTGCGTGCGCTTGCCGCGTACGTATACCATACGGAAAAAAGTTCTTTCAGGATTTTAAGAAATTTCGGAAAGGATTTCAAAAGAAACAGGGAAGCGTTCGAAGCAAAATGGGGAAGGACTGAGAGGATCGCGGTGGTTTTTGGGGAGATAAACGGCGCTACGCTTGCGCGTCTCGGGCAAATCGTGGAGAAACACGCCATGGAGAGTTCCTGGGTATACGTCATCGCGCCTTTTTTCGACACGCGAGAATTCATGAGGAAGTTTTCCGGCATTACCTTTTACCATTTTCGCAGATTTTTTTATTTAAGGGCGTTTCTGAAAATACTTTTCAAGAGAAAAAAGCCCAGAGTTTTTTATTGCGATAACGGTATTTTCTCAAGCGCGTTAAGGATATTTCTGTCGCCCCTTAATCCGTTTATGAAGCCTTTTCGAAGAGGTGCGATCTAATGTAAAATTCGGAGAAAACAATGAAAAAATCCACAATATCTGCGGTTCTTATAACAAAAAACGAGGAACGTAACATTAAACGCTGCCTGGATAGCCTCCACGGTTGGGTTGACGAGATAGTGGTAATTGACGGTGAGAGCACCGACAGAACGCGTGAAATAGCGTTAACCTACGGCGCCAGGGTTGTCATACACCCTTTCACCGGCGACTTCGGCATGGAGCGCAACATAGGCAACGACAGCGCTACTTCCGAATGGATACTGGCCCTTGATGCAGATGAGGTGATACCCGAGAAAACGCGCGAGAAAATAGAGCATATTCTGAGAACGGGCGCGGAATTCGACGCCTACAACGTGCCGCGCCTTCAATATTTTCTTGGGAGGCCGCTTTTGCACGGCGGACGGTACCATAGCATAGTGAATTTTTTCAGGAAGGGGAAAGCGAGGTTTGACGGCAAAGTACATCACCTTGTGCATGTAAACGGCAAAACAGGCCAGTTTAATTACCCTATAGAACACCACCCGTTTCAGACAGTCTCGGAATTCGTGCAGAAACAGGACCGATATACGCGCTACGAGGCGCTGGAGATACTGGAGAAATTTGGTGATTCCCGCCTGAGGGAAGTTCGGCATAACCTGACCATGAAGCCCATAAAAATGTTTATAAAATCCTACTTCAAGAAGAAGGGTTTTAAGGACGGCCTGGCCGGGTTGATTTTTTGTATTTTATTTTCATGGAGGCATTTTCTTAAATGGGCCAAGTATTGGGAGTTGTGCGAAAAGAAAAAGGAAGGAAGAGAATAATGAAAAAGATACTTGTAACAGGCGGCGCCGGATTCATAGGTTCGCATCTTGTAGACAGATTGGCAAAAGACGGCATGAATGTCGTGGTTCTGGACAATTTTGACCCGCAGGTACACCAGGGTAAAAAACCCTGTTACCTGAACTCAAATGCCCGTTACTTAGAAGGAGACATAAGAGACGAAAAGGCGTTGAAAAACGCCCTGAAGGATGTCGATACCGTATTTCATTTTGCTGCCAAGGTAGGCGTCGGCCAATCCATGTATGAGATTAAAAATTACGTGGACGCGAATACGCTTGGTACGGCATTTTTCTGGGACTACATAATAACCCAAAAAATAAAGATAAATAAGTTCGTAGTGGCCAGTTCCATGTCCATCTACGGGGAAGGTTCGTACGAATGCCCGAGGTGCGGCATTATAGCGCCATACCTTAGAAACGAAGATGCATTAAAAAATCGCAAATGGGAGATTATATGCCCGGAATGCGGAAAACTGACAAAGGCGCTTCCCACAAGCGAAGATAAAAAATTATTATCCACCTCTGTTTACGCGATTACAAAAAAGGATCAGGAAGAGCTGTCGTTAAACATAGGAATAAGCTACAAGATCCCCACCGTAGCTTTGCGTTTTTTCAATGTTTACGGACCAAGGCAGTCGCTTTCAAACCCTTATACCGGCGCCTGTGCAATATTTTCCTCCAGAATCAAGAACGACAACCCGCCGCTTATATATGAAGACGGCCTGCAGACAAGGGATTTTATCGATGTAAGGGATATAGTTGAGGCATGCGTGTTGGCTATGAAGAGCCAAAAAGCCGATTATGGTTATTACAACGTGGGCGCAGGAAACGCCGTCAGCATAAAAGATGTCGCCGAAACATTGATTGACCTATACGGTAAAAAGTTTAAGCCGAAGATAACAAACCGGTACAGGACAGGAGACATACGCCACTGTTACGCGGACATAGAAAAAATAAAATCAATCGGTTTTAGCCCCAAGATAAAACTAAGAGAGGGGTTAAAGACGCTCGTAGAATGGGGCCTTAACGAGAACGCGATAGATAGGGTGGAAGAGGCGGCCCTTGAGCTTGAGAAAAGGAACCTGACGCTTTAACCAGAGGCGACCAAAAAGCGAATAGCCATGGGAAAATGTGACATAATAATACCGGTATGGAACGAGCCTGAGTCAACGAAGAAATGCATAGATAGGTTAAAAGCGTGTACCAGGTATCCGTACAGCCTTATAGTCATCGATAACGGAAGCAATGGCCCCACAAGGCGGTATTTAGAAAGCCTTAAAAACCTTTTTTCGGAATTTTTTTTAATAAGAAACGACACTAATTTAGGTTTTGTTAAGGCCGTCAACCAGGGCATGAAAGTCTCGCAAAGCCCATACCTATGCCTTTTGAATAACGACGCCTATGTCACCGATAACTGGCTTACGTTCCTTGTGGAAACACTTGAGTCCTGCCCGGATAACGCCGGCTTGGCAAGCCCCACAAGCAATGATTTCAACAGGACGTCTCCGGACGGCGCTCGGGGCGAGTGGCAGGAGCTGGACTCGTGCAAGGGGTTTTGTATGCTGATAAAGAAAGAGGTTATAACGAAACTCGGTTTTTTTGATGAAATTTTCGAAATAGGTTATTTCGAGGAAAAAGATTTTTCACGAAGAGCCGTAGAGGCAGGTTACAAATGCATAAGGGCAAAGTCCTCTTTTGTCGAACATATAGACAGGCTAAGTTTCGATAGACTGCCGCACAGGAATGATATTTTCAAAAAAAACGAGAAAACTTACAACAAAAGATGGGGCAGGGCCATTAACGTAGCATCCGTCGCCACAAACGCGCATGCGCACAAAAAAAGGTCCGCGATTATAACGGAACTTCTAAGGAAAGGCGACCGCGTAACTGTTTTTTACGCGTCCGCCTTCCCCGAACTCCGTTTTAAAGACCATATACAGATGAAATTAATTCCGACCGGATGGCCGTTTTTTATCTATAACGTGCTTTTCAAAATATGGGAACGGCGCAACAAGAAAAAAATAGATATCATACTTACAGATGACGAAAAGGCGCAGAGGTTCTTCCAGAAGATGCATTTTGTGCACGGCTCGGAGATTCTCTCGGTTTACGATGACAGAGTACTGGATATATGTGAAACAAAACGGAAGGAGTGTTGAACTTGGGCAAAATAGGATTGTCGGTAGTTATTCTTGCCAAGAACGAAAAAGACAGGATATCCGAATGCATAAGATCGGTTTCGGGATGGGCTTGTGAGATAATCGTAGTTGACGATGACAGTACCGATGAGACAAGGAGCATAGCCGAATCAATGGAGGCGAAGGTCTTCCGGAAGGCGATGGCCATAGAAGGGATGCACCGAAACTGGGCGTATGCTCAGGCCGAATGCGAATGGGTCTTGAGCCTTGATGCGGACGAGAGGCCTACCGCGGAATTAAAGGCCGAGATAAAAGCGGTTCTTTCCGCAAATCCCCCCGAGAATGCTTTTACCATACCGCGCAGGAATTTTATAGGGGATTACTGGATAAAAGGCGGGGGGCTTTACCCGGCTCCGCAACTCAAACTTTTCCGAAAAGGAAAATTTAGGTGGGAAGATGTTGAGGTTCACCCACGCGCGTTTCTTGAAGGGGCTTGCGGTCATCTTAAAAATGACTTAATACATTACACGTATAGAAATTGGGGGGATTTTTTGACAAAGCTTAATAAGCAGACCACTCTGGAAGCCAGGAAGTGGTATAAACTCTCCGCCGATGACCCGAAAAAAGCGCGTTATAAGATGAACATACCGCACGCTTTATGGCGCACGATAGATAGATTTATACGGACTTTTGTTTTTAAGAAGGGCTATCGCGACGGTTTTACGGGATTTATGATAGCCTATTTTTCGTCTCTTTACCAAATAATCAGTTTCGCAAAATACAGGGAATTGGAAAAAAATGACCGGAATTGATGAGGAACTAGGGGGTGGAAATGGATAAGGAATGTTTGTCCGTTGTAATGCCGGTTTATAACGAGAAAAGTACGGTGCTGGATATAGTAAGTAGAGTATTGCAGCTTAACGTTCTTAAAGAGCTTATCATCGTAGATGACGGTTCAACCGACGGCACAAAGGAAATGCTAAAAGGGCAGGAATTCGGCGGTAAAGTAAAAAAAATTTTCAACGAGAGAAACCACGGCAAGGGTTTTTCGTTGCGCACCGGTTTTAAAGCGGCTACAGGAGATATTGTCGCGGTGCAGGACGCTGATTTGGAATATGACCCAAGCGAACTCGTGGAGCTTATCGAACCGATACAAAAGGGTTTTGCCGATGTTGTGTACGGTTCACGATTATGGGGCGGCAAACCGCAAAGGGCGCATATGTTCTGGCATCTTGCGGGAAACAGGCTTATTACGTTCTGCGCGGATATACTGTATAACACCACCCTGACCGACATAGAGACGTGTTATAAGGCGTTCAGGCGGGATGTAATCCAGAGTATAGACATAAAGTCAAAAGGGTTTTCGGTGGAACCGGAGCTTACTGCCAAGGTCCTCAAGAAGAAGTGCAGGGTTTACGAAATGCCTATTTCTTATTACGGCAGAAGTTACCAGGAGGGAAAAAAAATTACATGGAAGCACGGTTTTTCCGCTATCGCGGCCCTTTTCTGGTTCAGATTTTTTGATTAGCCAAGAGACGTTTATCCCGAGAATTGTTTTAGCGGAGGAGCGTAGTTTTAAATAGATGAAAGTCCTTCTTGTAAAGCCGTACAATCTTTCCGACCACATCCAGCCTTCACTGGGCCTAGGATATCTGGCTTCTTTTATACGCGATAAACACGAAGTGGAGATTTTGGACTGCATAAAAGACGGCATAAAACCGCAGGATTTCCCGAAAGCCCTCAAGATACATGAGCCCGACATAGTGGGCATACAGTGCTACACGTATGATTTGCACAATATCAAGAAAATGATAAACCTTTCGAAAGGGCATAAAGGAAGGATAAAAACGATTATAGGAGGTCCGCAACCGTCTGCCGCCCCGGAAGAAACTATGGATTTTTTAGGCGAGGCGCTTGACTATATGTTTCAGGGGGAGGCCGAGATAGGGTTCAGAATGTTAATTGACAAGCTGGCGGGTAAATCCGGCATATCGCTCGATGACATACCGGGTTTATGTCGTAAGGAAAACGGAAGGGCTCTTATTAACCCCAGGTCTTTTGTGGATGACATAGATTCGCTCGGGATGCCTGCCTGGGATCTCATAAAACCCCAGACATATCCCGAGGCCCAGCACGGCGCGTTTTTTAGGAAATTTCCGATAGCCCCCATAATAACTACGAGAGGATGCCCTTTTTCCTGTACCTTTTGCGCCGGGAACCTTATTTCCGGCAAGAAAATGAGAAAAAGAAGCGTTCCCCACATAATAAATGAGATGCGTATGCTAAATGCGAGGTTCGGCATAATGGAATTTCATATAATAGACGACAACTTCACGCTGGACAAAGCGTTCGCGAAGGGTTTTCTTACGGCCCTTAAAAAATCCGGTCTCAAAATAAGCTGGGCGGTACCGAACGGCATCCGCGTGGACACGCTTGATGATGAAATGCTGGAACTCATGAAGGAAACGGGGCTGTATCTGGTTTCGCTCGGCATAGAATCCGGCTCCGACGATGTGCTCCGGCGCATGAAAAAGAGCATTACCACCTCGTCTGTAAAAAAAGCCATAAAGCTTATACGCAAGCACCGGATAGACGTAGCCGGTTTTTTCATTTTGGGGTTTCCCGGAGAGACAAAGGAAGACATAGAGAGGACCATACGTTTTTCATGCGAACTCGACCTTATAAGGGCAAATTTTTTCACATATCTGCCTTTCCCAGGTACTGAAAGCTACATAGAATTAAGGGAAAGCGGGCAGCTGAAAGGCGTAAACAACGAGAGATTTTATTTCATGAATGCGGCTTTTGTCCCGAGAGGTCTTGATAAAAATACGTTAAAAAGATTACAGCGGAAGGCATTTCTGAAATTTTTTATGAGGCCCAAAATACTCCTGTATAATATTGCGCAGATTAAATCGTTCAGGCATTTTAAATTCCTTTTGCGTAGGTTTTTCAGGTGGATGTTTATAAAATGAAGCTAAAAACAATAAAAATAGCCGTCTTTGCCATATGGACGGTTTTATGGCTGAATTTTTTGGCAAGAGACCTCTTCACAAAGGGCGGCTTGAGCGAGTACATATCCCTTGTAAGTACCGACGCGGAAGGAAAGCGTGCCATAGTTTACGGCAAGAAGTTTTACGCACTTCTTAAATTAGCCAAAACACGCATGGCGCCTTTATCAAGTTACGGGTTTCGAGGGATCGACGATTTGTCCCTGGATGCGAGAAGGGGGATATACTACCTCTATCCGTACATGAAAACCGAAAATCCGGATTATGTCATTGCATGCGATGTAAGCGGTTTCGGCAAGGAAGGCTTTCGTAGAATTGCGGAACTGGACGAAGGCTGGTTTATTTTAAAACGGGAGTGATATGTCTGCCGGTGACATCTTTCTTCTTTCAGCGTCTATTTTCGTAACCGTTCTGGCGGGATGGATAGTGCTTTATCTTATAACCGGCCGGGAAATATTCGCCGAAATACCATTTGCGGAGAGAATATCACTGGCGTATCTTTTTGGCATCGGGGCGATAACGTTCGAGATGTTTCTTTTGAGTTTTTTTAACATAGGGTATATGCGGTCGAACATACTGATTCCCTGGGTTTTTCCTGTGGCGCTGGCATCTGCGCGCATGTTGAGGCGCGGAAACCGCGGAAAAGAGGACACCTCACCCCGCGCCCTTAGCCGATACAGAAGGCAGGAAGCGATGCGCGGCCCGGACATTTTATTGGCAATCCTTATCGCAATGCAGGTATTTTACAATTTTTTTCGGGCTATCATAAAGCCCATAGAATCGTACGACGCCGTGGCCATATACGGCCTTAAAGCCAAAATAATTTATCTGGCCGGAGGAATCAGCGGTAATTTTTTTCAGAACCTTTCCGGATTTTTTCAGGGCTCGCATCCCGATTACCCGCTTTTTGTGCCTCTATCCGAAACGTGGATATACACCTTTCTCGGCCGGTTCGACGACATGTTTGTAAAAATACTCTTTCCTTTGCTTTATCTTGCGTTTTTGACGGTATTCTATTCGGTTTTAAAGCGGATAACCGGGACGCGGAGGCTAGCGCTTCTCTTTACGTTTATCCTCGCCACTATAAAACAATTTTCCGATTATGCGACGATAGGCCTTTCCGACCTGCCGCTCGGCATTTACTTTGCGCTCGGGATAATGTACATTTATCTATGGATGTCGGAAAAAGAAAAAACGTATTTTCTCAAAATATCAGCCTTATCCCTTGCATTATGCACATGGACGAAAAATGAAGGCGTGCTTCTGGCATTCTTTGGGCTTGTGGCGCTTCTTGCGTATGCGGTCCGGAATAAACCCGATGTGAACACGCGTAGTATTTTTATATATGCGGCTTTTGTACTTGCGTTCATCGCGGCCTGGCGCATGTTTATTTTTAAACAGGGGATAGTTAACGAGAATTTCAATGTGTCAATGCTTGGCAGCGGTAATTTTATGTCCGGCTTAGGCAAACTACCGCTTATAGCATACGAGTTTCAAAAACATATTTTCGGATTCAAAAAATGGAACATATTCTGGGTATTGCTTCTTCTTGTGTTTTTTAACGGTTTAAGATACGCGTTTTCAGGTAACACAAAATACATAACCTATATTTTGATCATGTTTCTTTTTGGCTATACCCTTGTTTATATGTTTTCTGCCGTGGAGATAGACTTTTTCCTGCGCAAAACCTGGAGCCGCTTTCTTCTTCATATATTGCCGCTTGCGGTATTCTGGACGGCCCTTATGCTTTACAGCGTAAAAAAAACGGAGAAGGCATAATGGGCAAAAATAGGGAATTAAACTTTTTCATACTGCTCTCTGTTTTAAGTTTCACTATATTTCTTACTACGCTTAACAAATACTGGGCCCCTTTCGATGAAGGCATAGTAACCGTAGGGGCGGAGCGTATACTGGCAGGCGAGGTCCCATACAGGGATTTTTTCATAATAATGTATCCGCCGGGCCAGATTTACGCGCTTTCACTGTTGTATAAGCTATTCGGCATATCACTGGGAATCGGCAGGCTTTATACGTGTTTTATACAAACGCTTCTTGTAATGTGTGTTTTTCTTATCACAAAGGCACTTACAGGAAGGCAGTGGATAGCCTTCATATCGTGGGCCATAAGCCTTACCTCGCTTGGCCCGCGTATGGGAGTGGTGCCGTTTCCCATATTTCCCGGGGTGGCCTTTTCGCTTTTGTCTATTTTTTTATTTATGCGGTACATAGAAAACGGCAAAGCGCGGTACGTTTTTTATTCCGGTATTTGGCTGGGAGTCGGGGCGCTTTTCAGGCATGACATAGCCGCATACGCGTTTCTGGCCGTTTTCGCAAGTATCCTGATGCACACTTTTGCCGGCGACAAGACCGGCGCCATGTTCGGGAAATCATTTATTGGAATAACCGGATTTATCGCGTCGTTTATGCTGCCCGTGTTTAGTGCTCTTTTATATCTTTATTTCAAATCCGCGACCAAAGATTTGTTTGACTCTCTCGTTTTATTCCCTTTTATCCACGAAAAGACAGCGGCGATACCGTTTCCCAAACCCTGTCTTAATCCCGGCATGATATTTCACAAAAGCATTTATTTTATAAAAGCGAACCAGTATTACCTCCCGCTTGTTGTATACGCGTTTATTGCTTTATTTTTGGCCATTTCGTTTATAAAAAAAAGAAAATTCGGAAAAACGGACATCGCGCTCTCATCGCTTCTTATTTTCGGCATTTTTTCCTTTAATCAGGTGAAGATAAGAACGGATCCTGCGCACCTTTTGACGTCTATCCACCCGGCTGTGGCGCTTTTCGGCTTTATGCTGAACGGATGTTTATCCGGAGATTACGCCAGGGGAAGAAAAAGATACGCATTTATACTATTGGTTGTACTTGTTTCCGCGCTTTTTCTTTTACTCGTATTAAAGAATACGGACAAATTTTTCAAGAACGTTTTCAGGAAACCGTACAAAGGCCGGGTAGTGCTGACCCATTTCGGGAGAGGGTCGGTTTATGTGCCGCGTGAGGAGAGAAACGACGTAGTCGAGGCCGTATCCTTTATACGTAAAAATACGGCCTCCGGCGAGCGAATTTACGTAGGCAATATCGTTAACTGGAAGGATGATTTC
>JAFGLX010000133.1 GCA_016927795.1 Candidatus Omnitrophota bacterium | reverse complement strand
GTGCTATAGCGTATGAGAGGCATTATATAATTATGAAACGTTGTGCCGATAGCTTCGTACATACAGCCGCCATGCGGCATATATTCAGTTAAACTATAATCACTCACTTCATGATACATCCCCTCTTCGCAAGAGCATATTGCTGATACCCGTTCGGCACTCCCGTACCAATCAAACACCTTGCAACCGAAATTATCTTCAATAGCTTTTCTCTGATAATCCACTAAAGTCTCGGAGCTTACGAATACGCAGGAAAATCCCAGTTGCCTCCCTCTCTTGCCGCAATAACTTGCCAGTTGATACGCGGTCGAGGGATACGCATAAAGGTCAAAAGGACGTACTTTTTTTATTGCGTCTATATAATACGCGATGTTCTTATCCGAAAGGTGGTAAGAAGACATCACGAGTTCGTTTCCAAATGGATTGTATGACCAGAACGGGGGGGCTTTTCTATCTGACGGAAATATAAGCTCCCCTCTCAAGGTGATCCTTTTTGTCCGTGGCTTTTTCCCAGCCCATTTATACTGGCGCCACAGGGCCGCGTTTTCAAAATTTATGGAATATAGGTCGCGCATAAATACACCCGGGGAACCGGTGGTCCCGCTTGTAAGGCCTTTAAAAATAGGGCCTTTGAAATTTGCGTTTTTAAAATCGCTGAAATTTTCCTGAACGGTATTTTTGTCAATAATCGGTAATTTTCTTATGTCATCTATTCCTTTTATGTCACCGGGCGTCAATTTTCGTTCCTTAAAAACATTCCGGTAATAAGGCACGTTTTCATAGGCGAGCCTGATTATCTTCCGTAACGCCTCTTCTTGATACGCCTTCAGCTCTCTTTCTGTATAGCGTTCCGTCCGCTCGAGTTCATTTAAGAGCTTTTTAAACAGTCTTCCGGTCCTAAGGTAATGTTGGAAAAATCTCTTTATTAATCTCATCTGTAATGTTTGTCCATGAAAATCTGTCTTTAATGCGCTCCGAGTAATCCACGCTTCCGTATCTTTCCTTTTTCTTTATGAAATAACCCATTTTTTCCGCGATATCACGCGCGCCCGTACCGCTTGTCACAAGTTCCGGGCAAAACGAACCTGCTATCTCTTTATTAGCGCCTACAGGCGTCGCTATAACTGGAATGCCTGAGGCGAGTGCCTCGATTGAAACTATTCCGAAACCCTCAAGCTCTTCGCTTGGAAGCACAAATACATCGGCCGCCTGGAAGTATTTATAAAGGTTTTCATCCGGAACAAAACCCAAAAGGCTCACTTGGTCATGGAGGCCTGACTTTTTTATTAATCCCGCAAGACGTTTATCTAATATGCCTTTTCCGGCTATATAGAGATATAAATTCGCGTCTTTGTTACCCTCTCTGCATATGGCGAATGCTTTAACAAGGTTTTCCAATCCCATGCGCGGAGTCAGCCTCCGTACCGTGAAGAATATAATGCCTTCTGGATTAAGACGCAAACTTTTCCTGATAGAGCGCTTGTCGGAAACCGGCCTGAAATTAGACAAGTCAACCCCTATCCTGCTTACAAGAATTTTTTCTTCATTTATGAAAGGAAAAAATGAAAGTACGGTCCCCTTTACATAATTACTCATGACAATAATTTTCTCCGCTTTTCTAAGGGTTATTGCTTCAAGCACGAAGCAAACCGCCGACTTCAAAGGCGCCAGTAATAGTTCTTTCAAATTTTCCGGGCATAAAAGGCGTCCTGTAACTATCTTTTTCAGGCTGTACAGGTATTCATAGGTAACCACCGCATGTAATGTATGAATGAATCTTAAATCCGGCCGCACCCTGCCGCATTTAATCAAAAAACAGGAATGTGTATTCAGGATGTCAAACCTTATTTTTTTATCGATTTCCAAGAACTTTTCCGTAACTTTGGCCCTCGTTGCAAAGCGTAGCGCACCTGCATTGCCGCGACGGACAAAAATTCTATGGATCTTCACTCCCGATGGGCCCTCTTCGTATCCGGCTAAATTCTTATCGCGTGTCGTCGTAAATACGTGTACATCATGCCCGTATCTTGATAAATGCTCGGAAAATCCGTATACGTAGGTTATATTTCCCCCTACCTTTTCAGGCAGGAATCTCGGTACCAAAACCGCCCACTTCATATCTCCTCCTCGGTCCTGTTTATGGTAGAAAAAAGCAAATATACAAAAACCGAAAAGGCCACAACTCCTCTTGTATAAGTAAAACCGGTTGTGGTTATACTGGTGAGCCACGCGGCCCATACATAGGCCGTTAATCCTATTATGATACCGCTTTTTATATGTTTCATCGCTATGGTCTTTTGAGTTAAACGAAATAAATAACCCAGAAGATAGACTACCCATACCACGCCCAGCGCCCCAAAAGATACAAGCCACGTAATCATGCCGCTGTCATTTGTCTGTAAAAGCGCCGCTCTTTCCCTGGGGTCGGTAGTTTTAAAATTAAAAAGCGTAGCCGCGTAATCGGCATGCACAAAACCGGGGCCTAAAATTGGATATTCGTTAATTAATTCCAGCCTTCTTTTGTTTTCCTCAAATCTAACCGCGAAATTACCGCTGTAAGTCGTTACCTCCTGGGAAATTGTCCCTGCCCGTGTAATAAAGAAGGATATAGCCCTATTGTTCTGAAAAAACGCTATAATCGCGAATGCGATGATCATTGCACAGGCTATTGAGAAGCCGTATTTAATAAGCCTCGTTCCTTTTATAAGCACTGATGGCATAATGACAATCAATGTCGTGCATATCCAGAATGTACGGTTATAGCTTAATAGGATCGCGGGTAGCGTAATGGCCAATACAAAGAGAAGTACGCTTTTCGGCAGTGTTTTATCTTTAAAAAAAAGCATCCACAGGGACAATGAAAAAGAAGCTATAATATAGTATGATGCCGGCGCGTAAACCCTCGTTACCTCGCCCTCGCCGATTTCCTGCGCGATAATTTTAGTGTACTGGAAAATGGCAAGATTACCGAAAATATTCTGCAGGAAAACAAGCGCGGATTGGATAACGGCTACGGTAAAAATAAATTTCAAAATCCTTATTTCATCTGTTTTGTTGTTAAAAAATTTCATGGCGAATATAGCAGTGAAAAAATACAGGTAACTACGACCGACTTTGAAACATGAAATTATAGGCAGATTGAATTTGAACGATGTAAATAAAATCTGGAATGCGGCCAAAGATATAACAAGCCATATTATTCTTTTTAAATGATACTGTTGCAATACACCTTTACTGTATGAGGCCGTTTTTACGATACCGCCTTTTTTCAGCGCGCAAATAAGTATTGTTAGAACAAACATTATATCGGTAAATTTAAAGGCCCCGGGCATCCTAATGAATTCTTCGGGGTTAATGCAACCAAAAAAGTAAATACTTGTTAAGATGAAAAGGTAAAAGTGTATAAGCGGCCTGTTTAATACCAAAAATATGTACATAAGGCCGAGGCAAAGCGCGAGAGCCATATATATGTCTTTTATGCCGACAAAAGCCATGATAAGCGCAAGCGCTATAGCCACAAACGCTATAGTAAGATTCGGCTTCCCTTTTATTATTTTTAATAAAGTCTTCATAAAGCTTATTTTAACCTCAGGCCGGTGGCGTCATAAATCGCCTTAAAAAGCGTTTCCATCTGTTTATCTAGGCCAAATTTTGCTATGTATTCTCTGGCTTTTTTCGAGTGATTTTCGTAATCGTCCAAAACCCATAAAATTTTCTTAATCCATACATCGGCGTTACGATAATCGCTAACCGTGTACTCGGCAGATGGGACCGTCTCCGGAAGACCGCCTCTTCGGGAAACTATAACGGGTATACCCAATGCCTGCGCTTCCACGGACACGCGGCCGAAAGCCTCAATCCACACCGAAGGCACCAATAAAATTCTGGTTTTTCTAAAAAGCTCCACTATGTCATTAACAAAACCGTGATAGGTGATATTGCCTTCGGTATGATGGGAATATGACCTCCCTATAAGTAAAAATTTATACCGCGGTAGGAGCCTAGCGATTCTCTTAAAAATACTTATGCCCTTCACCTCGGAGCTGCCGACTAACGTTATATAAGGCCTTTCGCTCACCGGAGGGGTCTTAATGCTATCTAAGCTGCCTATGTCAACCGTGGAAAGAGCGATGATTTTATCGCAACCGAATTCCTGCCTCACCCTATCTGCCATATACCGCGAATTAGCGACAATCAAGTTTGCCTTACCCATGGCCTTTCTGTTTTCCGCAGAATAGTGCATAAAAAACGGGTAATCGATAAGGCGCCTTATAGAAAACTTTATCCTTTTTTTGAGTCTTTTTTCATAACATCTGTTTATGTTGAGACTCAACTCATCGCGGACAAAGTATACCGAAGGGCCGTTGAAGCTGTTAATGGCCATCGGCGCGGCTGAACTCTGTGCCAAAAGAAGACCGGATGATTTCTTTTTGAAATTCCGTTTGTAAATAATAGAATTCACCCAGTATTTGAAATAGGGAAATTGCCGGTTAAAAAAGAAATCCATCTCTTCTATGTTTTTGTACGGATATTTATCCAGGTTTTTATCCAGGTGATCGGAACGCCCGGATATAACGCGCACCTCTAGGCCGCATAGTCTTTGCAGATAGTCGGTCAAAAGGTATGCGCTTTTTTCCGCTCCTCCGTACCGGTATAATATATTATCTCCAAAAATCAAGACCTGCACAAAGAATAACCTCCTTGTGAAAATAACGTTTTTACTTTACCCCTGCGGCCCCGTTAATCAATTTTGATACCCTGATCCCCCACGTATTCCAGTTCAATTCTTTCTCGTATTTTTCCCTGCTTTTCTCGCATAATTTGTAATAACGGTTTTTGTCGCGCCATGAGCTTTCTATGACATCCGCGTACATGCGATAATCCGCCTCCAGGGAAAGCAAAAATCCATTTGCCCCATTTTCCACGTATGATGGCACGCCTCCTGTCTGGGTAGATATAACAGGCAGGCAGTAGGCCGCAGATTCACAATAAACGATCGCGGAACATTCGCTGCGTGTAGGCAATATCAAAAACGAGGAATCCAAATAAAGACTATTTAATTTTTTCGCATGAAGAGCATTATTTTTATCCAAAAATTTGATAACCTTTAATTTGCCGTGGCGCACCCCGTCCGGCGGAACGCATCCGCAAACGGTAAGTTCCGTATCAATGCCTCTCCGATTCAATTCAACCATTGTATCGAACGCGATTTTTCCGCCTTTGCGTATCCAATCAACGCCTATAAAAAAAAGCTTGCAAGTTTTGCCTCCTTTTTCCCTGTACAGCAATATCTCTCCTCCCGGAGGTACATTATCCAAATTTGCGCCGAACGGGATAATGTGCGCCTTCTCCTGCTTGCAACTATATTCTTTAATCGCCGACTCGGCAGCCCAAGCGGAAGAATATATAATTTCAGACGATTTCTCCATGGCTGCCATATCGGCCTCTATAGCCCATTTTTTAGATATACTCAAAAGATTCGAATAGCCACCGTAATAATCAATAAGCCCCTTAATTGTGGCGTCAAAAAGGGATATAATCGGAATCTCGGTCTTCAAACGCGCAATCAATACGCCGCCCGAGGGCACAAAGAGGACGTCACACTTTTCTTTTTCGGCTTTTCGCTTCAGAACTTTTGCGAATTCTCTGCCGATAATGGGAGAATGTCTGTAAAGGAGCTGTTTTTTCAAGAGCGTTTTACTTGCCCTATTAAGCGCTTTCCCCAGACTGCAAAATTTATTCTTAAGCGGTCCGAGGGGTATTACCTCTTCGTAATGCTCCTTAAGGGATTTCATAATAAAATAATGAGTCCCGGACCAGGACCTTTTATCATGCGGGTTTGTGCGCGTGCAATATCCTATACGCATTGCCTCTCCCCTTATGTTTCCTTTCTATTTTTGGAATAGTTGTTTGTCTTCCATTTTTCCAGGCAAAATTTATGATAGTCCGGCAATAGCCTGGAACCCGTAATTCTATGCCATAGCCCCCCCGGTAAAAAGCTTCCTGACCTCACACAGCTAAAATCGAACTCCCTAAAAGAGTTCCTTAGGATCTTCTTCCCCGTCTTGTATCCGACTTTGTACCTGCCTGGGATAGAAAACGCCATCTTCGCTATTTCGTGGTGGCAGAACGGAAAAATGAACTTGAACTTAAAATGGTCTGTAACCGGCTTAATTCTGTTTATGCTTCTGCTATTCCTGTATAACGTATGATTTAAAAAAGCGAAAAAGTTTACCCGTTCTATTTTTTTTAATGCGTTGCTGTATAAATCGAACACAAAAGATATTTCTTTCTTATACGCACTATCCGGGATCGCCGATTCGGCGAAGGTATCATAATACCGCGTTTTTGTCGATTTGAAATAATCAAGCGATTTTTCTATCGCGCTCTCGGCCGGAATTTTTTTTATCATGCCGAGCCCTCTGCGGCTCCCCAGAAGCGCCTTACCCAATAGAAATTCTTTAAAACAGTTTCTCCCGTTGGCGAAAATGGTATCGGCTCCCAAGCCGTCTAAAATAATCGCATCATTTATCATAGCGCACTGCCGCAACTTGTTACACATCAAAAATTCCGCAAGTCCAGCCGGATCAGAAGACGGCTCATCCAGGGACTCGAAATACGCATTCATAACCGCCGTATCAACAATGTCATCCTGATTATAGACATACCACGGAACGTTTTTAATGCAATTTTTGAATTTTTCTTCCAACCCTGCCTCGCCCGGCAAGTCCCTGTACTGGCATACTCCTCTTATGTTCTCCTTGAATAAGTTAGCCAACAAAAAGGAATCGAAACCGCCACTGAACGAAATAATTATTTTTTCGCCGCACAGAGACTTAAGTTTATTTATATAATGTAAAAATCCCCTCTTAAAACCTCCTTTATCATATTTTGCGTCAAAGAAACTCTTCAATTCGGTAACATTATATTCACACCGCCATTTATTGTTCCCGTCTTTTTTAAAATCCATTGTTATGCCGGGCAGGGCCTTCCGTACCCCTTTCAAAATAGTGAACGGATACGGCACAAAACCTGTATATAGCTGAAAAGCTAGCAGATTCTCGTCTATCGGACGGTCATAAAAATCCCTGAGTTTATCGGAAATAGCGATTGTTCCGTTGTCTGAGACATAATAAAGCTTATCGAACGCGGATATATCAGTCGTTATGGAGACGCGTTTATCATCCGAAATTTCGACTTTATTGCATTTGTTTAAAGTCAAAACGCGGTCGTTCGTGAAAATATATCGGTTATTTTCCTTCAGGTATTCGCCCTTAACGATTATATTCATTTAGTACGCTTCCTAACGCTTTTTTTGAATTTCCTAAATGGTCTAAAAATGATCTTCTGCAATTTATTTATCTCTGAACTGAATAAGGTGCTGTTTTTTATCCTGAATGTCACATATACATAGAGGATAAGGCTGCTTAACATTCCTGCTGCGGTGTAAAATATATTAACACCCGAGATCCTTAACGCATATTTTATAAAGATATTCCAGGCAAATAAAAGAGCGCAGATAAATAAGGACGGGATAAAAATCCTGAGATATTTTCTAATTGATATATTTAAAACGGCGTGTAAAATTGCAATCATTAGCGTCCAGACAACCAAAGACGCAAATACCACTACAAAGGATATACCTATCATGCTCCATTGTTTAACCGCAAAGAAGCCCGCTATAAGAAGAATCAGCACATATCCAAGCTGAACCAACGCTTCCCTGTAAACCACGCCTTTTGCCTTAAGGACATCGCCTATATATGTCGATACCGCCTTTATTGCGCCCGCAAAAATAAGTATTCTTAGGGGCACAACCGATGGCATCCATCTCTCGCCATATACGGCAAGCATCAGCGAAGGGGCATAAATATAAAGCACCAAGAAAAGCGGAAATACTATAACGGACGAGGCCTGCGTCGCTTTCAGCAATTGATGGATTATTTTCTTGTTGTCATCCTGGATGCGTGAAAAAGCGGGAATAAGAACACCGCTTACATTCCGGCTAATCTGCTGCACGGGTAACTTCATCAAACCGAAGGCCCTTTTGTAAAAACCCAGCGTGGAAGCGGCGGTCAATTTTCCTAAAAGAAAATAATCGGCGTTGCCCGCAGCATAGCTGAATATGTTCTGCCACATAACGCCGGTGCCTACATGACTCAATTTCCGCAATGCGCCTAAATTAGGCGACAAAAAGAATCTATATGAGGTTTTGCCTTTATAGTAAAAATACGCAAGGGTCATAGATAATGCCTTTAGGATTTCCCCAAACACGAGGCTTAATGCGCCGAATCCAAAAAAGGCAAACGAAATCGCTCCTATGCCTTTTACAATTTCCGAAAAAAGCCATCCCGAACCAAGCTCTTTAAACTTCAAATCCCGATAAAGTTTTGCGCTGCAAATAAGCCGCATCGGAACAATAGCCAAAACAACAACGTGCCAGCGTAGGAGGCGCTCGAGACCCTGCATCCTGAAATAATGCGCTATGGACGGAGCCTTAACAAAAATGACCGCCCCCAGACACAGGCTTACGCATAAACCGAAGAAAAAAACAGTGCCGAAATACGATTCGTCGAACTCTTTTTTCTGCACGATCGCGGTAGAAAAGCCTCCAAGCGTGAAATGGCTGGCGAGTTCGACAAAAAGTAGCGATATCGCAAAAACTCCGAAATCATCGGGAAACAGTATCCTCGCGAGCAGGACACCGAATCCGAGCATTACGATTTGCGAAGCGACGCTGAATACCGTATTTGTAAAAATCTTTTTCTTTAGCATACGGGTAGCTGGTCCTGCTCTTTTCTTAACCTGACAATCTGATTATCCTCAAGTTCTACACTTCCGTACGTAACAGGTGAATCTTTTGCGATTTTCTTCGTGGCGGTGGCAAACCCCGCAAGTCCTATCGGCAGAATATCTTCGCGGCTCGCCACAGCGGCACGCTCGGCCAGTCCGTAGCAATCGTATCCCCCGATTCCGTCAAGTTTTTTCCCTGGTTCTATATCCCTTTTGGCAACGGTTATTACGTCCACGAATCTCCCTTTGGGGAAAAAAGTGGAAATGCCGAAAAGTGCGGTCTCGGCTATACTGGATATCGCCTCAAAATAGCACAAATGATGATCCCTGAAGAAGAGATAAAACGGCCCGTCGCCCTTTTTGAGAAACTTCATGTCATCGGCTACGTGCTGCCCCTCCCTGTGCGCGATTATAAAAACACCTGCGCCCTGGTCTATGCCTTTTATGCCGAATACAAAATCAACATAAGTCCCTTTTAATGATTTTAGACCCACCAGATCGTCAAAAGTTTTAATCAAATCCAGCTTTGTGGTGGTCGGCCCGTACATTCCCCTTTTTAACGTATAATACCCGAAGGCGTTCCCCAATACGGCCATTTCGATAGACTGCTTGGTGCCGTCTGCCATACCGCATACCATATGGTTATCCTGATGGCTCGGCACGTAAGGCTTGACGCCTGTAGGGTTCTGGTGCAGGTCCATAAAAGCCTTGCAGTTACCCGCGATTTTAGGCTCAAACCCCCATAGGCTTATTTCGTTAATCATCCTGGAAAGACATGACGGTTGGTCTCCGTCCGCGTTACAATATAACGACCCTTTCTCCTTTGCGAGGTTGGCTAACCTCAATCCTACGACCGCGTCCATCTCAAAGTTCGCCGAAACGAAAGGAATCTTTTTCTCAATAGACGCTAACGCGGCCTTTACCCCCACGGGGACATCTCCGGTCGCTTCGAAAATAATATCTATGTCTTTTAATTCGTTTAGTAGATCCACCTGTGAGAAGACTATATATTTGGCCTCCTTTTCGGCGCGTTTTAATTCTGCGGGATTTTTTACAACCGCGATGTCGCCTTTTTTTATACCCATTTCCAGATAGGTATTAACGCATCTCTCCGGCAGTTTGTCCATGAGAACAACCGGGCTTGTGCCGTCAATCCTGTATAGCTCTCTAGCCAGCCCCCCACCAAACCATCCTGAGCCGACAATCGCAACTTTAACGGGATTATTTTTTCTTTCTTTCAACGCCTTCGTTATTAGCTCGTACATTTTTCGCTCCTTTCTACCTGTTGTACCTGTTTGCTATATACCTGTCGATTTCGCGCGGTGGTATTCTGTATCCACCGCGCCGTCCCTCCTTATAAGCGCCTATTTTATTTTTCCTTATAAGATTACGCAGGTATTCTTCGCTTATTCTTAAAATACCCGCCGCTTCTTTTGTTAATAGTAATTTCTTCCGTGCCATTTCGTCTCCTAACTTTTCTTTCTGGAATTTTTCCTAAAATTCCGCATGAAACCTCCGTTTATCTAACTTTTAATTTCTTAAATTTTCTAATCGCCTGTAAGGCAGGCGCCGGAGATAAAACTTTGATTCCATTTTTTATCTCGCGCATATGCCTCTCTTTTCTTTCGCGCCTGTCATGCTCGTCAACATTTCCTATTTCTTTCAGGAATATTTCCTGTTCGCTTTTTCCGATTTTTTCTTTATAGTTCCTTTCCAGCCATTTAACGAGCGAATATTGCCTGAACAAAAGCTCATGTTTAGGTTCGCCGTAAAACTTGAATTTTGTTATCCAGTTGTGGGATGAACTCTGAACGGTATCTTTCAGGTAAGTGACAACATATTCGCTCTTCAGTACGCCCGTGGATCCGCCCCAGGGCACTTTTTTTTGTTCCGCTATTTCCCGAGGCATATTAAGCTCCCTAAAGTAGTCCCGCAAGAAAGGTTTGTTTACGCTTATATTGCCTTTCGGGAGAAGTTCTGCCTTGGACCAGTTTAACAACACAGAGTGCATAAGAGGCTGGAGTGTGTCCATTCCCAGTAAAAAATTCGGTTCAAGCGTTTTCCAGATATCGCAGGCTTCTGCGCTGTCCGGACCCACATTAAGCCCTCCAAAAACCACGTCTCCCCCGTCACCGGTTATTATTAAGCTGTGGCCCAACTCTTTGGCTTTTTTGCTTGCTATGTACGCAAACACTATGTCGTTATAAGGGTAAGGTTCCCTAAATAGCGGCAACACTTCATTGCATACCTTTATAAATTCTTCGGGCGTAATTTCGATTTCGTGCAACTTCCCCTTTAGGGTTTTTGCGAATGCTCTCGCTTTATCAGACTCCGGTCCGACAAGGTGAATATAATCGACGTCATCGCCATCGTAAAATTTGGCTACCAAAGAAGAATCAAAACCTCCTGAAAAATGCATGGCGAATTTTCCTTTCGGCCTTTGTACGGTCAAGGCATCGGGGAATGGTTTTTCTATCCGTGAATATATGCTGTCATAATCCCCTGTCACATAAACGGCTCTATAATATCCGCTAAACATGGTAAGAGGAATGTGGTAATAGCCGTATTCCAGATATTCTTTTATGCACTTCAAATTTAACCCTTCTTTTCTGCCGTAAAATTCTTTTTTAAATTGCCAGTTCATGACTATGTCTCCTTATCTAAGAGAAATTATATGATCAATATACAGTTACTTATATATAACCAAAAAATTAGATTTTCAATAGTATTAGTAGAATTCTTTTTTGAATTTCCGTTTCATGGCTTTACCTCCTGTTTTCAAAGATAAACCACATTTTTAATAAACT